>CAMPCT010000011.1 GCA_946647055.1 uncultured Atopobium sp.
CTCGCCCTTGGGGCCTTGGATGCCCTGCAATCCCTTCGGCCCTCGTTCGCCCGCGTCACCCTTCGGGCCTTGCGGTCCGGTCGCTCCGGTCTCGCCTTGGATGCCCTGCGGCCCGCGCTCCCCGGTGTCACCCTTGGGGCCGCGCTCGCCCTGTGGGCCTGTCTCGCCCTGCGGCCCCTGTGCGCCAGCCGCGCCGTCTGCCACGTCGAAGCTCTTGGCCGTGATGCCCAGCTCCGCGTCCTTGTAGGTGATGGTGACCACGTGGCCGCTTTCGGACTCAGCCACGTCCACCTGCGGGCTGTAGGCGCTGCCCACGTATCCTGTCGCTCCGAAGGCTATCTGCTCGGGCTGCTCGGTCGCGTTGAGGGTGATGGCGCTCGGTCGCTCGCTGACGCTCAGGCTAATCCGCTCCATAGGCCCTCACCGTCTCTAGCAGCTGCCGCCCGAACGTGGTCGTGGCTATCTCCGATGCGGTTCTGTGGCCGCTCTGGTCGATAACGTTGACCTGCACCTCGACTTCCTCGCCCTCGCGGAATGCGCTTGTCTGCTCCTGCGTAAGCGTGACCGTGGCGCCTGCCGTTGTGCCGTCCACCGCGTAGCCGTCCAGCTCGCTCAGCTTCACCGTCACGGTGCGCCGCCCCTGACGGAACGTCACGTACGCGTCGCAGCCCGTGAGGTCTGCGTCTGAGGTCACCCGCACGTCGTAGGACGGGGTTGTGTATCGCCTTGCCATAGCCTACTCCAAGCCCTCGTAGACGCTGAAATACTGCCAGTTGTTGACTATGCACTCCGATATGAGCCTGTTGATTGCCTTCGCCATGCCCGCGTAGATTTGCGCCGTGGGGTGTCCCTCAAGCTGCTGCTCGGTATAGAACGGGCTGGTGAAGAACGGGTCATCCGTAAGCCTTATGCACGGGACACCAAGGTACTCGGCTATGTCGGGCACCACGTCGTTGTACGCGTCGTACCTTGAGGTGCCGAACCTGCCAAGCGTGGTGATTATTATGCGCGAGTTCGGCGCTGCCTCGTTAATCATCCCCACGATGCGGCCCAAGTTGCCCCAGAAGCTGTTCCCGTTCTGCGTGTAGTCGCTCAGGTTGACGTCGGCGCTGCTGCCGATGTAGCCAGCGCCTCCTGTCTTGTCACCGTACTGCTTCGAGGTGTTGGAGTCGTTGATTCCGAACGAGATGATGTACAGGCCGCATTTCGTGGCATCTGCGGACAGGTCTTGCGCCAGCTTGTACGAGCCGTAGCTGTGCCAGTTGTCGGAGCTGTTGAACAGGAACTCGTAGCTGCCCCATCCTGCTACGCTGTACCTCTTGATGCCAACGCCGCATTGGCGACCAAGATTCGCGGGCCACGACTGGCTGTACACTATCAGGTGCTTGCTCGGCGTGAGATACAGCGCTCCCGTGCAGTACGAGTCGCCGATTACGCCGATTCTGGTGAACATCGAGCAGTCCGTGTACTCGGTGGGCAGAACCCTCGCGCTGCCGTCAAGCATGTCACCAGTGATGAACTTCTTGGTGGTCGCGTCGGTAGCAAGCTCATACGTCAGCGAGAGGTTAGACGGGTCGGCATTGCCGCCCACGGCCCAGAGTGTGAGCGTCGGCGCTGGCAACGAAGGCAGCTCAACAGTCCCTAGGTTGTATGATTGCTTGACATTCAGCGGATACCAGAACGTCACAGGATTCTGCGCAAGCCACGCGGATGCCTGTGCCGCGGTCGTGAATGACGGGTCCAAGGTAAGGAACACGTGGTAGTCGTTGGTCGTGTAGACGCCTGGTAGCGGGTGCGATGACACTGAGGTGCCGTCACGCCTTGCGTGCGAGCAGTAGCTGTTGCGTTCGTCAATCGTTGCTGACGTTGCGTCTGGGATGGCATTGGCGCGCGTGAACCTCAGTCGGCAGGCGTTTCCGCCAGCATCCGATGTCTTTGTGAACACCTGTATAGGCGTGCTGCCATCGACCACATGCTCGCCGACGTTCACCTCTAGGACCACCGAGTACAGCCCGTAGCCGTCCCTGCTTCCGCTTCCTACGTAGGACAGCGTGAGCGTGTCTGAGGTGCCATCTGGAAGCTTGCGCATCTCATGGCCCTCAAGCGCTATTGCCACGGGCCAGCCATCGCCGTCTGTCGACAGGGATGCACCAGCATGCAGGCTCAGTGCGCTGACGCTTGCCGGATATACCGGAGCCGTGGTGGACGGCGTGCCGCTCCTTGTCGAGTTGCCGCTGACAACCAGCTTAATTAGAGGCTGCTCTGCTGCGTCCTCCACACTTACGGTGGTGCCGTCCGCGTGGCCGTCGAAGTTGCCGAAGATTCCGTAGAACCTTGACTTGATGCCAACGTCTGCGAGCTTTGCGTCCGTTATAGCTTCGTTGGCTACGTTTGACGTGCCAACTGCCCCGATGCCGATCTTCTCGCCGACCACCGCCCCGTCCGCAAGCTTCCGCGTCGTGACCGTCCCATCGGCAGGCTCCGTTACCACATCGTCACCAAGCTTTGCCCGCGTAACGCTGCCGTCTGCGAGCTTGGCGGTGGTCACGGCGCCGTCCTGCACGTCCTGCGGTGGCATGGAGTCTGCCGTCACCACCCGCTTGGCGTCGCCCGCCGCCACGCACGCGTAGACCGCGCGCCCGTCCTGCGTGCCCGGGTCGCCCGAGGTGACGACCGCGAGCTCGCCCGGGAGCAGCGCCGCCGGGTCGAACCCGTCGTAGGCGCCGCGCCGAAGCTGAATTGCCATGTTTCCTCCTAGATGAGGTCGAGCAGCCGGATTAGCTGCGTCTCGCTGAGCACGGTCGTGCCCACTGTCAGCTTGCCGCCTATCTCGAGCGAGCCGCGCACGATGGCGTCGCCCTGCGGGGACAGCGAGAAGAGCATGACGTCCGCCGCGATCGACGGGAACGCCACGTAGGTCACGTCGCCGTCGTAGAACTCGACGCGGAGGTCGTAGTCGCCCCCGCCGACGCCGGCGAGCGTGACGACGGTGTTGCCCGCGTCGCCAGACAAGGTTAGCGTTCGTGTCGGGTTGGACGGGTACGCGGAGTCGCCGTCCGCCTTGAGGAACACGCGCAGGATGCGGGTGGCGCCGGTGACGTTCGTGCGCCACGTGCAGTCGATGGTGATGTCGTCGCCGTCGGACGTGGCCTGCCCGCCCTGCGTGCGGTAGGCGAACGCCGTGAGCATCTGCTCGCCGCCGATGCGCCATGTGCCCGCGACCTCGGACGCCTCGAGCTGCGCGAGGTCGTCGTCGGACGCCACGTACTTGCCGCTGGTGAGGTTCACGGCGGGGGCGAGCGCGAGGACGCTGTAGTAGAGGCCGCTGCGGGGCTCGTCGCGCGCCCGCGCGGCCGCGGTGGTGAACTTGGCGCCCAGCTTGACGGTCGTGAGGTTGTCGCAGCCGCGGAACATGGGCATGTAGTTGAGCGTGTCCTGCACGTCGGCCTGGGAGAAGTTGATAACCTTGGACGTGTCCGCGTTGCTGAGGTCCACGGACTCGAGCGCCGTGCAGCCGTGGAACATGCCGCCCATGTCCGTGACCTTGGACGTGTCCCACGAGGTCAGGTCGAGCGAGCGCAGCCTCGGCAGCCCGGTGAACAGCCGGTTGGTGGTCGTGAGCGCGGTGGTCGTCCACCCGCTGACGTCCAGCGTGGCGAGCGCGTTGCAGCCGTAGAACGGCTCCACGAGCTGCGTGCAGGACGCGAGGTTCCAGCCGTGCAGGTCGAGCGTGGCGAGCTTGGAGCAGCCGTAGAAGGGCTTGGAGATGGTGGTGCAGCCCGACACGTCGAAGTGGGCTATGTCGACCGACTCGAGCGACGGGCAGTCCTGGAACATCCCGTTCACCGACGTGAGCCGTCCCGTGGTCAGGCCCGTGAAGGTGACGCTGCGCAGCGAGGTGCAGCCGGAGAACATCAGTGACACGTCCGTGAGGCGCGAGAGCGTGCCCCAGCCGGAGAAGTCCCTCGTCTCCATCGCCTTGCAGTTTAAAAACATGCTTCTCATGGTCTGCACGTTCGAGATGCCCCAGCCCAGCGCGGTGGTCTTGAGGGACGTGCAGCCGGAGAACATGGCGGAGAGGTCAGTCACCGCGGTGTTGCGCGAGCCGGAGAGCGAGAGGTTCACGAGGGACGTGCAGCCCCAGAACATGCCATACGCGTCCGTCATTTTCGTCAACAGGCAGCCGGAAGCCGTCACGCTCTTGAGGGACTTGCAGCCAAAGAACATCCTTTCCACGCTTGTGACTGCCGAGAAGTCCGAGTTCGTGAGGTCAACGCTTGTCAGCTTGCTGCAGTTGGAGAAGAATCCGGCCAGAGAGGTGACCTTCGGCATCTTGCAGCCCGAGAGGTTCACGCTGGTGAGGTTGTGACTGGCAAAAAGCGTTTTCGTGGTAACCGAGCTGAGGTTCGCAAAGTTCACGTTCTTGAACGAGATTGTCTTTAGCGATGAGTCAATGAACGACCCACCGTTTATGAGGCCTATGATGTCCTTCGCGTTCTTTATCGACCATCCCTCAAGGGAGAGGGACTCTAGGTTTCTGTTGTTCCCGAAGCCATAGAGGAAGGTCTCGGTGACCGCGCTCGCGTCGACACCACCGGACACGCTCTTGAGGTTGCTGAGGTCTGAGAACCACGGACGGGTTCCACTGCCGTAGCTCAACGGGTAGAACGACTTGAACCCACTGTCGCCGCACTTCGGGTTGTTGACGAACCTGATGGCCGTGATGTCCGCGCCGTAGTTGCTGTCCGCCCTACGCCATGGTGGCGTCATTGTCTCCAAAGCCTGCTGCTGCGCCGCGGTGTACGCGTTGGACGCCCCGCTGACGCTCTTGCCCGATATCGTGAGCGTGCCGCCGCTCTTGCCCCAGTACACGGTGTAGTAGGTAGACATTTACGCCCTCTTTACAATCGTGAAGTACCCGTTGCCGCCCGTCCTGAGCGCGTACTCGCCGATGTAGAACGCGCCCTCGGCCTCCGCGTTCGCCACGCTGAGCCTGTCGCCCGACAGGTACGCACGCCGCGTCGCGCCCTCGTAGAAGCTGATGTCGCCCGCGGTCGTCTCCATGTGGTACGAGTCCTGCAGCCCCAGCCGCACGGTGTCGCCGAACGACGCCACCACCACGCCGTCGTTCATGAAGTCGATGCTTGTGGCGGTCATGCGCAGCAGGCGCCGCGTGACCTCGCCCACCATGTCCCCGATGAGGATGCTGCCCACCGCGGGATCCTGCCTGATGAAGCTCGTGGCCTTGGTGGCCGCGTCGTCCGCGCTCGCCTGAGCGGCGTCCGCCGCCTCCTGCGCCGCGTCCGCGGTGCCCTGCGCCGTGGCCACGCCCAGCCCCAGCGCGTTGAGCGCGTCCGCGAGCAGCGGCTCCGTGCACGTCACGGTGCCGTCGTCCCATGTGACGCGGCTGCGCGTCCAGATGTGGTAACCCTCCTGCCACTCGGGCTGCGCGGTCGTCCACTCCGGCTCGCTGCCGTCGGGGGTCAGCTCCTCCGTGGAGCCGTCCATCTCCGTGAGCAGGTACTCCGACGCGATGGACGACATTCCCGTGCCGTCCGCGCCCGCGTACGCCTTGGAGAGCGCCACGGTGGTGGTGCCGTCCGTGTACGTCGTCGTCACCCTCGTCCACAGCCACTGGCCCTTGGCGAGCGCCGGGGCCTCGCTCTGCCACGTCTCCGGCTCGTCCTCCTCGCTCGCGCTGGTGGCGTACTCGATGGTCGACGAGCCGATGCCCACGAGGTCCTCGGGGGCGAGCGACCAGCCCGTGGGGGCGGTGTCGGTGCGCTCCATCTTGAGGTTCGATATGGTCACGACCTCGCCGGGGCACGCGGGGTAGTCGGCCGTGCCGCGGGCGCGGAGCCTCATGCGCTGCCGCGCGAACGCGGCCTGTTCCGCGGTGAAGCGGAACGTGCACCAGTAGTGCCCGCTGCCGGGCGTGAGGTCGACGCCCCTGCGGCCCTGCGAGCCGCCGTAGCCGCCCGCGTCGACCACGCCGTTGATGATGTTGCCCTCTATCTGGAGCCACGCCTCGCCGCCGGGGGTGCCGCCCTCGGGAACCTCAACCGACCAGTCGAAGCTCACGGCGAAGAGGCCGTCCGTGTTGCCCGCGGTGACCGTCTTGCCGTACTCCGACTCGTCGTAGTAGCCGGTGTAGGCGTTGGACGTCGCGCCCGCTATGGTCGCGGCCTTTGCCGCCGACGTGCCGAGCAGGAGGTTGCGCCCGTCGGGGCCGGCCTTTCCGTCCTCGCCGTCGGTGCCGTCCGCGATCGTGAGCACGGTTCCGTCGCTGAGCGTGACGGTGGTAACGCCGTCGACCTTGGTGGACGACTCCACGCTGACGCTCGTGCCATCGCGGCCCGACTGGCCCTGCGGTCCCCGAATCTGGCCCACGTCGGCCCACGCCGTGCCGTCCCACACGTACAGGTCGCCCGCCACGATGTACGAGTCTCCCGTGCTGCCCGTGGGGTGCGCCGCCTCGAGCTCCGCGAGCGTGTCGTAGCTCCCCAGGATGGTCACGCTCGTGCCGTCGGTGCCGTCCGTGCCCGCGTAGCTCTTCGTGGTGGCGGTGGTGGACGTCCCGTCGGTGTACGTGGTCGTGGTGCGAATCCAGAGCCACTGGCCCTTCGTGACGGTCGGCGCCGTCTGCTGCCACGTGGTCGGCTCCGCGGTGGCACTCGCGCTCGTGCCGTACTCGGTGGACGTGTAGGCGATGCCTACCAAGTCCTCGGGCGCCATCGTCCACGCGCTCGCCCTCGCACCGCGCTCGAGCTTCACGTTGCGCACCTCCACGGGGGCGCGACTTGTGTACTCGCCGAACTGCACGCACAGCTGCGAGCCTGCCGCGAGCGCGGACGTCTTTCCGCTTGTGATGCCATCGGGTATCGAGAACGTCGTCGACAGCCTCTTCCAGTCGGACGTGAGCGCGTTCGTGGCTACGGCCTTGCGGCCATAGCGGTCGTAGGTGCTGCTGAACGTGCTGCCAATGCGGCCTGCAATCGAATATCCAAGGTATACGAGAATGTCGTTGGCGGTGTAGTCGCTTGCGACCGGCGCGAGCCGCGCGTCGAAGCTGACGGTGTACGCGCCCTCGCCGTAGTCGGCATAGTCGAGGTAGTCCACCTTGAACTTGACGTATGACGCGCTCGTCGTAGGCGTGAGCCTGATGATGCCCGTCTCTGGAACCGTGGAGCGCGTACACGCGAGGTCGGACGCCGTGACGCTGCCCGTGCGGCGCAGCAGGTTGCGCCCCTCGCTGCCGTTGCCCGCCACCGAGTAGCTCGTCGTGCTTGTCCCGTCCGTGTAGCTGACCGTCGTGCGGGTCCACAGCCACTCGCCCGCCACCACCTCAGGGATGGTGGGGGAGAAGGCCGTCGCGGCCGGGGTCTCCGTGCCGCTGCCGGACGCCGCGTACTCCACGGCCGTGGACGCGATGCCCACGGAGCTTCCGTCGCGACCCGATATGCAGGTGGCTGCGCCCCTCGTGATGCCCGTGGGACGCGTGACGCTCGTGCGCTGCCAGATGTACCAGCCCGCGCGCCAGACGGGCGCCACGGTGCCCCAGCCGGGGTCGTCGTCCGCCGGCGCCGTCGTGCTGCTCGTCGAGTCGCAGTACTCCACGTCGACGGCTATCACGTTGTCGTCCACCACGCCCAGCAGGTCGGCCACGGTGGTGGAGCCGCTGAGGGTGGACGCCCCCGACAGGTTAATCTGCCCGCGCAGCAGGTCGATGTACGTGCTCCCGTCCGCGCTCTTGAGCAGCACCTGCCCGGTGTCGAAGTCCGCGAGGAACAGCGGGTCGTCCGCCGTGCCGCCCACGGCCATGCGCCCCGCGTCGATGTGCCCCGCGTCGATGCCGATGGCGTAGATGCGGTTGAGGATGGCCATGCCCGTCGCGTCCAGCCCGTACGGGTAGGTCTGCCCGCCGTCCATCGACACGGTGAAGCTGTCCGCGCTCATGCGCCATATGACGGTCGACTCCGCCCGCGTCGGGCGGTCGTGCATGTAGTAGATCGTCGAGCCGTCCGGCTGCGGGTCGGCGGTCATGTGCAGGCCCGCGGAGCCCGCTATCTCGTACATGACCGTCTCGATGGCCGACTCCCGCGCCGTGCGCTCCGCGCGTATGGCGTTGCGCGCCGCAACGAGCGCCCGCGTGACGGACGCGCCGCGGGCCGCGCCGTTGCGCGCCGGGGTGTCCGCGTCGCACGCCAGCGTGGCCGTGCCGCCCGCGTGCCACGTGTAGGACGTGAGCCACGAGCGGTACGTGCGCATCCTCTGGTCGGTGATTACCACGGGGTCGCCCGCCTGCCATGCGGGGGATGCGAGACCCGTGGCGTTGAACGGGCGGAAGCGCATGCCCACGACGGAGCGCCCCACCTGCGCGGCCACCGCCGCGGCCTGCCCGTACTGGACGAGCGGGTTGTCCTCCAGCGTGAGCACGTAGCCCGTCGTGCCGAACGTCGCGGTCTCGCCGGGGTTCCCGATCGTCCCGTCCTCGAGCACCTCGTCGCGTGCGGTGGCCTTGATGCCGGTCACCACCACGTCGTCGGTGGACGTGGTGAGCGAGCGCATGGCGTGCAGGTGCGCACGGGACGCGTCGCCCACGTAGCCGCCGTCGAACGAGTCGCCGCCGCCCATGAACCAGCCGCCGTCCGCGTCGTCGCCGTCGGCGTAGGGGACGTCCGGGCCGTCCAGCGTGCCGCCGTCCAGCCACGCCTCCGACTCGTAGGCCGCGGTGTCGTACCAGCGAAGCGAGACGCGCCCGAACGGGTCGCACGTCACGAAGCACCCGGCGCACTGCGCGGCGTACGAGACCACCTGCAGGCACGTCAGGCCCGCGTCGTCCGGCCGCATGCCCACCACGTAGGACGCGTTGGGGAAGTCGTCGGTGAGCACGAGCAGCCCGCACACGGCGCACGCGTCGCGCACGATGGTGGCGAGCGTGGCGGGGTAGACGGTGTGCGCGGCCGCGTACGTCCTGCCTAGGTGGCGCAGGTTGTCGTGGCACACGAGCTGGATGGTCGCGCCGTAGCTGTCCGGCTGCTCCACGTTGAACGTGCCGAGGCGGAGCCACTCGGTCGTGCCGTCGTCCAGCGGCGCGCCCACGTACGGGACGAGCACCGCACCGGTGAAGTCGCACCCGTCGAACCGCTGGTCGTAGTTGGCGAGCGTGGCCGTGCAGGTAGACGCCACCGCGGCGCCCACGTCGAACGTGCCCCCGGCGCTCGTGGCCGAGTCGACGGACAGCCCGCCGAACGCGAAGTCGTCCCCCGACAGCTCCCTCTCGGTGCCGTCAGCGAACGACAGCGTGGCCCGCGTGGCCAGCTTCGAGCTGCGCCCCACGTACTCGCGGAACGCCAGGCTTGTGGTGAGCATGCGCGCCTACCTCTCTATGATGTCGAACGAGAGCGTCGATATGGTCGCGCCGAGCGAGCCGAGCCGCACGGAGCGGAACGGCGCCGTGCGGTCGCCCACGTAGAACTGCCGCGTCTCGAACGTGCCGGACATGGGGTCGGGGTAGCGCACCCACACGTACTCCGCGTTGAATGCGCGGAGGATGGCGCTCGCCTTTGCGAGGTCGGGGTCGCTCCACGACAGCGACAGCTTGCGCTTCTGGCTCGTCCTCATCTTGTACATCGTGTTGTTGGCGTCGTTGACGCGCCCGGAGTCGGACGCGGAGACGTCCTGCAGCCCCCAGCCCATCGAGTCGGGCGTGGGGACGGGGGACAGGCTCCCCGCGCTCGTGCCAACCATGAGAACGTGGTCTGCCATGCGCACCCCCTACACGAACACGAGGCCGGAGCCCGCGAGCTCGCCCGTGTCGTCCATCTCCCTGAGACCGCGCACGGTGGCGCGCGCGAGCTCCCTGTTGCCGACGACGAGCACCACGTCGCCCATGCCCTGCGGCTGCTGCTGCGACATCATCGCGCGCACCGCGTCCGCGAGCATCGCGCCCGCCTCCTCGCGCACGACCTGCCGCATGAGCCCCTCGGGCGTCTCGATGTTGTTGCCGCGCGTCTGGTCGCCCAGCACCGCCATGAACTCGCGGTTGGGCGGCAGCACGGCGCCCTGCGCGAGGTGCGGTATCGACAGCGACGAGAACGGGCTGCGGAAGGACGACGCGGACGACCTGAGCGAGTTGTACGAGCTGAAGGCGTTGGATATGCTGCTCGTGATGCTGCTGATGCCCGACGATATCTTGCTGATGAAGTTCTGGAAGCCTTGCAGGGCCTTGTTGATGGCCGACTGCAGCCCGTCGCCGATGGACGAGAAGAGCTTCTGCCACCATTGCGGGGTGAAAATCTTCTTCACGTTGGTGTTGAACCACTTAGTGATTCCGCCCCATATCTCCTTGGCCTTGTTCTGCAGGAAGTTCCAGTTGATGGCGGCGGCGGTGCCCAGCGCGGCGGCTCCCGCGAGTATCAGCCCGATGCCGAGCGGGATGCCCACGCCGGACAGGCACAGGATGATGCCTATGACGAGCACGGCCGCGCCCACGATGCCCATGATGGCGGTGATGGTCGACTTGGTCTTGTCGGAGAGCGTGTTCCAGTTGAGCGCGGCGGCTGTCACGAGGGCCGCGGCGCCCGCCGCGATGAGGCCGATGCCCAGCGCTATGTTCACGCCCGAAAGCGCTATCACGGCGCCCAGCGCGAGCGCCACGGCGCCAACGAGCTTGAGCATCTCGGTGACCACGCCCAGGACCTTGTCGGGCAGCTCGTCCCAGTTGAGCCCGATGGAGCCGACGATCGCCGCGGCGCCCAGCGCCATGAGCCCGACTCCGAGCGGTATGTTCACCGACGTGAAGGCAAGCACGGCACCGATGACCACCGCCACGATGCCCACCACCTCCAAAGCCTTGGTCACGGTGCGCTTGAGGTCGCCGCCCATGCGCTTCCAGTCGAGCGCCACGGCGCCGACGAGCGCGGCCACGCCGAGCGCGATGAGGGCGAGGCCCAGCGGGATGTTGACGGCTGAGAAGGCGAGCGCCGCGCCGAGCGCGACGGCCACGATGCCCGCGACCTCCAGCGCGGTCGCAACGGCCTCCGACAGGCTCCCGGACAGCGCCTCCCAGTTGAGCACGGCGGCGGTGGCTATCGACAGGGCGCCAAGCGCCATCAGCCCCAGCCCGAGCGGGAT
Source organism: uncultured Atopobium sp. (assembly GCA_946647055.1). Next base: position 11,137 of record CAMPCT010000011.1, read on the forward strand.
GTTGGCCCCGGAGAACGCGAGCACCGCTCCCACGACGAGCGCTATCACGCCCACGACGAGCAGCGCCATGGTTATCGCCGTGCGCAGCTCCGTGCCGAGCGCGTCCCAGTTGAGCGCCGCGGCCACGCCCAGCATGGTGAGTCCCGCGGCCATCAGTCCGATGCCGAGGGGGACGTTCACGCCCGAGAACGCGAGGACGGCGCCCAGCACCACGGCAACGATGCCCACCACCACGAGCGCCGTGGTGATGGACGACCGCACCTTCTCGGGCAGCTCGTCCCATTTCTCGCGGTATGCCGTGTAGATCATCAGCGCGCCGATGGCCATGAGCGTGAGTCCCAGCGGGATGTTGATGCCGGAGAACGCGAGCACGGCGCCCACGGCCATGAGGGCCGCTCCCAGGATGAGCATTATCTCGGCGAGCTTGTCGGAGATCTTGCCCACGTCGAACGCGTCCCAGTCGGGCTTGACGCCCTCACCCGCGCCAGCGGCCGCTCCGCCCACGCCGCCCAGCGAGCCGCCGGAGCCGGAGTCGTCGTTCTCCGCCGACATCTGGTTCAGCTCGTCGAACGCGAGCAGCGACTTGTTGGCCTCCTTCTGCGCCTTTGCGAGGTCGCGGGCCGCGTCCGCCTGCCCGGACACCGACTTCGCCGCGTCGTCCGCCGCATCGCCCATGCGCCACGTGTTCTCCGCCGCGGCGCGGGCTTGCTCGATGGACGCCACGATGGATGTGCCGAACACGCGGTCGATGATGGACGCGAGCGTGGTGAGCGCCGCCACGGTCATGTTGATGGCGGACGTGAGCACAGGGCCGATGGCGTTGGCTATCGCGTTGATGAAGCCCTGCGCGGTGGCCCTGAGGTTGGCGAGCGTGGCGGAGAAGCGGTCGCTCTCCATGAGCGCCTCGCCCACGCCGTCCCTGAGCGCGCGGACGCCCTGCAGGATGGCCCCGAACACGAACACGCGCTTGAGCATCGTGCCCACGCGGGACGCGAACCTGTCCATCGCGGCGCTGGCCTGCTGCATGCCCTCGGACACCGCGCCGCCTGAGCCGCGGTACGCCTTGGCGAGCCTCGTGCCCAGCTCCTCGGAGCGCTCCGCGGCGCCGCGCAGCTCGCCCTCGTACTGGCGCACCGAGTCGTCGGCGCGCTTCCACTTCTCGTCCAGCTCCCACTTGTCGTCGGCGAGCTTCGCCTCGCGCTCCTCCGCGCGTGCGAGCGCCGCCTCCACGCCCGCTATCTCGGACTGCGCCGCCTGCCACGCGCCCGCGTCGGTCGGGTCGGTGCCGCGCAGCGCGTCGAGCCGCTGGCGCAGCTCCTCTGCCTTCTCGCTCGCGCGCTCGATGGCCCTCTGCGCGTCGTCCATCTCCTGCTCGAGCGCGGAGCGGCCCGCGCGGGCCTTGTCGAGCCGCTTGCGTATGCGGTCGACCTCGCGCTCCGCGGCCTTGAGGTCCTTCTCGAGCTGGCCGTTGTCCAGCGCCGTCGAGAACGTTATCGTGCCGTCTGCCATGATGTCACCCTATCCACTGGCCGAACAGCTCGGCCTCCTCGTCCGTCTCGTCGGTGCGCAGGTCGACCATCGCCTTGTTGTCCGCGTAGAACCGGCGCTCGCCCTCGTCCAGCCGCTTGCCCTCGCGGCGCTTGTTGCGTATCGCCACCACCTGAGCGAACGTGCAGTCGCCTATCTCGTAGTAGGCCGACAGGAACGTCCACCAGTGCAGGTAGTCGGCGCCGCGGCACTCGTAGCCGAGCACCTTGTTCACCGGCGCGACGATGAGCTTGAAGTCCTGCTCCCAGCTCATTACGCGCGGGCGGCGCCTTCCGTCCGGCTCCTCGCCCCCGCCGATGAACCACAGCATGCGCTCCGCGGCCTCCTGCAGGTCGTCGGTCGCTATGTCGTCCACGTCTGGGTAGAAGATGGAGAGCGTGAGCAGCGCCCGCTCGTCGTCGTCGATGGACGGGTCCGCCATGACGCGCATTATGTCAAGGGCGGCGCGGAAGTCGCTCCTGATGGCGAGCTCCGCGCCGCCCACTGTCACGGAGGTCGGCAGGTCGTATGCTGGCACCCTACTTGCCCTTGTACTTCTTCATCATGGCCGCGTACCTCTTGTTGTAGCCGCGCACGCGTGGGTCGGTGCGCTTCTGCTCCTCGCTGAACGCGCTCTGGATCTCGTCCGCGACGGCGAACATGAGGTTGATCCAGACGGGCAGGCCGTCCGCCAACGCGTAGCAGTTCATGTCGGGGAACAGCGCGTCGGCTACGCCCTCGCCCAGAAGGCCGTCTATGACGCCGCGCATCTCGCGGTCGCGCTCGTTCGCGTAGGCGAACATGCGCCCGCCGTCCTCGCCGATCTCGTCCACCTCGCGCTGGAACTCGTCCTGCCGGGCGTCCAGCTCCTTGAAGGCGTTGTACAGGCGCTCGGCGAACGCCGCGTCGGTCGGGTTGAAGCGGACGGTGACGGCGCCGTTGAGGTCGTACTCCTTGACGCCGGTGTCGAAGCTGAGGGACTTGGCCATGGTCGCGCCCCCTTAGGAAGCCTTGGTGAAGGTGACGGCGCCCGTCTCCGCGTCCTTGGTGACGGTGCCCACCTCGCGCTCGCCGCCGTAGGTGGCCTCGAGCGGCATCTCGATGTCGCCGCCGCCCTCGCCGCCGATGGACGTGGGGCGCACCATCGAGGCGGGGTAGCGCTCCGCGAACGGCGCGGACGCCTCGCCCGCGTAGAGGTGGACGACGAGCAGGTCGAGGCTCGTGAGCGCCTGCGGGTTCTGGTTCTTGATGCCCTCCTCCCAGATCTTCTCGTAGGCGGCGTCGCCCTGCGTGAGCTTCACGCCGTCGAAGCTCTGGGTGATGGTGGGCTTCTTCATGCTGCTGTGGGTGATTCCCAGGATGTCCTGGGTGGTGCTCTCGCTCCAGTCGTACTCGGCGCTGGAGTCCTCGACGCGCTTGCCGATGGCGGCCCACGACGGGGACGCGTAGCTTGCGGTGTTGAGGTAGAGCACGAGCTGCTCGCGGGCGATGGTCTGGCCCTCGGGCGTGTTGAACGTGTTGGTGGTCGGCATCTTAGCCCCTCTCGTAGCGTTTCACGAACGTGGCGGACAGCTGGATGGCGTAGACCGCCACCCCCTCGCCGTCGGCCGAGTAGATGGCGCCGTTCTGCGCGGTCATGCGCTCCCTGCGCGGCTCGTCGCCGAACGTGGGGGCCAGTCCCCGCGCGCTCTGCTCCTGCACCCACTGCTGGAAGCCCTGCAGCCATTCTGCGTTGAGTGTCGCGCCCTCGTCCTCGCCCGGCGCCTTGGCCATGACGGTGTAGAGCGCGAAGTTGTACTGGTTCTCCACGGTCACGTCGCCCATCACGTCGGTGCGGCGGCGTATCTCGACGAGCCCGTTGGGGAACAGGCCCGCGCAGTCGGGCACGTGGTCGGTGTAGTCGATTGCGAGCGCGCCCAGCACGTCCGCGTCGGGGTACGACGCGACGAAGGCGCGCATCTTCTCGAGGTCGGTCACAGCGACAGCCCCCTTGCGTAGTCGGAGACCTCGCGGGCTATGGCGGCGCCCTCGTTGTGGACGAGCGTGCGGTCCCAATGGTCGCCCGCGTACGGGTTGACGGTGCGCGTGTAGCTGAGCGGCTCGCCCGTCGCAACGGGGTGCGCGCCCATGCGGTAGCGGAACTCCCCGGTCGGGTTGCCGTCCTCGTCGCGCAGCGGGTACGGCCCGCCGCCGTTGGGGTCGCGCATCTTGGAGCCCATGTAGAGGTATCGCGCGTACGGCGCGTTGACCACGATGGACGCGGCGCCCTGCTGCGTGGTGAGCGCGGTGGCGGTGGTGCCGGACAGCCACGGCATGTAGCGGCGCATGCGCAGCAGCACGCGGGCGGTGAGGAACGACTGGACGCGGCCGCGCTTGTCCACGCCTATGCGGCGCATGACGCGCTCTGGCGGCGCGAGCCGGGCGTCCATCCTGACGGTGAGCGCCATGCTAGCCACCCGCCTCGGTGTGGGCTAGGTGGCCGTCCATCCACTTGGGGTCCACGGAGCGCACGACCACGAGCCCCGCCACCTTGGACGGGACGAACGCGCGCCACTCCGCGTCGGTGGCCACCTCGGGCCCCACGCCGCGCAGCACCTTGTCGCCCACGGCCACGGGAACCGTGCCGGAGCCGTCGTCCGGTATCACGAGCAGGAAGCCGTTGGCCTCGCTCGCGCCCGTCCGCGCGGTGTTGAGCACCTTCTGGGCGTCGAGGAACGCCCGCCTGTGGACGGCGCGCGATATCGTGCCGTCGTCCCCGCGGTGGTACACGGTGACCGTCTGGTCGCAGAGGCCGTAGCGCCCCCTCGCCCGGCGCGTCACTGCGCCACCAGGCAGACGTGGAGCCACGGACGCACCGCGTCCACGAGCGCCGCGCACAGCCCCCGGGGCATCGTCTGCGCGGCGCCCGCGTAGGTGACCGAGACGGAGCCGACGTGCTCGGACGCCACGGCATCCGGCGCCGTCGAGTCCTCCCACGCCTGCAGCGCCTCGGCCATGGCGCACGTGGCCATGCGCCCGCACTCGTCCGCGTCGCCGTACGGCGTGAGCCTCGCCACGGCGCGCAGCCGGTCGAGGTGCCCGGCGGCGGCCTGTGACAGCCGCTGCCAGTCGTCCTCGCCGACGGAGCGCCCGCCGTAGCTCATCTCGTAGTAGTCGTATGTGGGCGCCTCGGCCATGGGCTATTCGCCCTCGCGCGCTGGAAGGTCGGCGACGGCCGCGTTTGCGCCCGCCACGTAGATGCCGGGGCGCTTGTTGCGGCGGCCCACCACGCCGAACACGCGGCGGATCTGCGTGAGCCAGTTGTCGCCGCCGGTGTGCGAGCCGGGTGCGAACGTGTAGGTCACGGCGCGCTTGAGCACGTAGCGGACGGTTGCCACGCCGCCGGAGATGACGAGCATGTCGATGCCGTCCGGCAGGCGCTCGCCCGCGTCCTCGAAGAGGTCGAAGTCGTTGTAGCGGCCCACGGAGTCCGTGATGGTGCCCTCGTTCGACCACTCGCGGTTGGTGGCGTCCTCGAGAGCGGCGAGAGCGGTGGACGACATGTAGACGTCGCCGCCCGCGAGGCCATGCTTGCGCAGGTGGGTGCGCGCCTCGCGGAACGCGGCCTTCACGTTGCTCTTGGTGATGGCCGCGGCGGTGCCCTGTGCGCCGCCCGCCATGCCCTTGACGTCGCCGAAGAAGGTCTGGTCGAGCCATGGCGCGAAGTGCAGGCGGTCGTACTGCGTGACGGCGTTGACCGTCATGAGGCCCGCGGTGTCGATGTCGTCCACGGCGTCGACCTGGAACACCTCCTGCTTGTCGTAGGCGAGCTGGTAGGGGGTGTAGCCCAGCTTGATGTCGTTCTTGGTCACGAAGCCGTCGTAGTCGTTCGGCGTGGTGGCGCCGGGGAATGTGATGTCCGGCACGAGCACGGTGCGGTTGCTCACGAACTCCTCGCCGCCGGTCTGGTAGCGGCTGGCGAAGGTCTGGCCCACGAGGGCCTCGTCGATGGTCTCGAGGTACTCCTTGGGGAAGGTGATGGAATTGGGCATCTCTGCTCCTTAATTGGTGGGCAGCCCCGCGACCTCGCGCGCCTTGCGGCGGCGCTCCTCGGAGCTGCTCGGTGCCCCTCCCGGCTTCGCGCCGGTGGAGCCCGTCTGGCTTTGCCCGAACAGGTATGGGCACGACTCCTTCATCTTCTCCACGTCCCCGCTGTAGTCGTCCAGCAGCGCCTTGGCCGCCTTGGCGTTGACGCATCCGGCCTGCTGCAGCTGGTGGTCGAGCTTCTCGTCGGCTAGCTGCGCCTTGAGCTTCTCGACCTCCTTGAGCGCCTCGTCGCCGCTCTTGGCCTTGGCGCCCGCCTCCTCGAGCTGCTTTCGTAGCTCGGCGATCTCGGCGTCCTTGGCCTTCATGTCGCGGTCGTAGCGGCCGCGGTTGACGGCGCGCTCCCCGTGCTTGTCGGTGAGCGTCGAGTCGTCCGCCTCGGGCGTCCCCTTGGCGTCTCCGGCCGTCGCGGCGGCGTCGGTCGTCGTGTCGTCCAGCTGGTCCGTGGTGTTGGTGGTGGTGTCGTCTGCCATGCCTGTCCTCTCGTCCGGTGTTTGTCTGCGCGGTTCTCTCCGCGATTCGGGTGGCCGTTCTGCGCTGGCCGGGCGTGGCATGGATGTTCGCGCAGGTGTCGCTGCTAGGCGCGCTCCCGGCTCACGTCGCGGGAGAGCACGTCGCCGTTGTCCTTTAGCAGCTTGGCGAGCGCGTCCTGACGGCGGCGCAGCGTGGCCTTCGCCCTGTCCCGCTCGCGCGCGGCCTTTGGCTCGCCGGGCAGGGCATGGACGACCTGCTCGGCCGCGTCCAGCTCGCGCTTGGAGTCGCGTATCGCCCGCTCGAGGCGGCGCTGCGTCTGCGTGAGGCGGTATATCTCGTCGCCGTCGCGCCCGCTCGGGTGGCGTGGGTTGGGCTCGTACGCGTGCGGCATGCCCGGCGCCCACGGGCCGAACTGGTGGCGGCAGTTGACGCCGCACAGCCGGTCGCCCAGCGCGCCGTGCCTCCCGGTGCCGTAGTAGCCGGTGGCCTCGCCGAAGTCCTCGAAGCGCTCGCCGCCGATGGTCACGGGGCCGTCCAGCGAGTAGCGCCGCCCCTCCCAGTCCCGGTGCGAGGGTCGCGCACCGAAGTGCGACGACACCTCCACGAAGCGGCAGCCCGACTCGTTGCAGACCTGCAGGGTGCGGGTGGCGCACGCCTGCGAGAGCTGCGAGCGCACGTGCCTGCGCACGGCCACGTCGGCCCGGCTGCGCACGGTGAGGTTCCCGGTGGTGGGGTCGCGGTACTGCACCATGTCGATGCCGCGGCGGGCGAGCCTGAGCGCGGCGCGCCACGTGGCCTCCGTGTGGGACAGCACGCCCGTGCCCGTCTCGGTCACGGCGCGGGCGCTCTCCGACCAGAACGCGGTGCGGGCCGCGTCCGTCATGGCGAGGTTGTCGCGCTCGAGCATCTGCGTGACGGTGCGCACCACCCCGGCAATCTGCACGTTGGTGACGGACGGCAGGTCGACGCCCATGGCGAGCTTGACGGCGGCAAGGTCGGCCGCGTCGGAGCGCCTGAGCGCGTCCTCCGCCTCCGCGAGCACGGCGTCGTCCACCTCGCCCCTGTGGCGCTCAACGATCTCGCGGAGCCGCGGCGCCTCGCCCTGCGCAAGCAGCGTGAGCGCGGCCTGCGACCTCCAGTTGCCCACGTCGTTGGCGAGCATCGCGCGCACGAGCTCGGCGCACAGCTCGTCCTCTATGTCGGAGTAGACGGCTGCGACCATGCGCCCCGCGCGGTCGAGGTACTCGGGGTCCAGCATGCTACGCGCCCACGTCCAGCACCTCGGGCTCGTCTGACAGCGCCTTGGCCTCCTCCTCGGTCATGGCGTAGAAGCGCTGCAGGTACATCCAGCGCGGGACTATCCCGGCGCTGACCTCCGAGAGCATCTGCGCCTTCTCGGACGCGGTGTCCTGGATTATCGAGTCGTCGAAGTCCACGGTGACGGCGCACCCCTCCGGCACGGGCCATCCGTTGAGGGCGCGCTGGCACGCGAGCAGCGCGGCGAGGAGCCGCTCAAGCTGCGGGCGCAGCTCGTTCTCGTGCTTGCGGATGTTGCGCATGAAGGCGCTGTTGTCTGCGCTGACCTCGGTGGCGGTGCGCAGCCCGCCCGCGCGGTCGTAGCGGAAGTAGTCCTGCCCGAAGCCCGTGAGGTCGCCCAGCTCGGAGAGCGCCACATTGAGCGCCTCGGCGAGCGCGGCCGTGCGGATGGCGGGGGAGAACACCTCGTACATGTCGCCGCCGGGCGTCGTGCCTATCTTGGTGATAACGGTGTTGTCTGGCGACATGGGGACGGCGCGCACCTCCCCGTCCACGGTCGTGAGGTCGAAGAGGTCCTCGCTCATGAACACCTTGACCTTGGTGGCGTCAATCTCGCGCTGCATGGAGTCGAAGGCGTTGTCGACGCCCTTGATGGCGTCCACGGCGTCCGCGAACACCGACTGGCCCATGTAGGTGCCCTCCGCGTACACGTTGTCCACGGCGGGGCGCAGGATGGCGAACGTGGGCAGCTCGCTCCCGGTGTCGAAGTCGTCCAGCACCCAGTCGGGGCGAATCTCGTCGCCGCTGCGTTCGTCGAACATGCGCGTGCGGACGTGGTAGGTGCCACCGTCGCGCTCGTGCACCTGCAGCTGGTGGGCAGCCCTGCCGTCCACGTACGCCCTCGTCACGAACGCGCACTCGGTCACGCCGTCGTCGTCCCAGCTGAGCGGTAGCACCATGCGGGCGTCGTAGCGGCGCGCGCGCACCTCCACGGAGCGCGTGCCGTCGTCGCCGACCACCACGTCGAACCAGAGGGCGAGGGCGCCCGTTCCCACACCGAACGCGCGCTCCAGCGCGCGCTGCGCGGTGGGGACGAACCGGGTGGACGCCACCCAGTCGGCGAGCATCTCGTCCACGCCCTCGTCGTCCGCGGCCACCTTGGTGCCGTCGTCGTCGAGGATCGCGGACGCCCACTCGCGGCATACGCGGCGCGCGGGGTGCAGCGTGGCGCGGCGCACCTTGAAGCGGCGCCCGTCCACCTGCTCGTCGCGGTCGTACCAGTCGGCCTTCGCCGTGTACCACTCCCACCACTCGCACGCCTGAGCGCGCATGCTGTCGTCGGGCTCGTGGCCCATGCTCCGCAGCGCCTCCTTGACGCAGCTCGGAAGGCTGTGCTCGTTGTTGGTCGCCATCAGCGCCCCCTCATCACCTCGCGCATCATCGCGTAGCGCACCGCGTCGATGCTGTGGTCGTTCCCGTCCGGGTAGTCGTCTATCCAGTTGCCGTCGCGGTCGCGCTCGAACTCGCAGAGCGAGAACTCCGCGAACGTGAGCGGGCACCGCGCGGGGTCTATCGCAATCTCGCGCAGCCCGGCGAGCCACTCGTAGGACGCCCGCCTGAGGCCGCCCTTGCCCGCGCCGCGGGCCTTGACGCCCGCGCGCCTGTACACGGCGATGTCCGCGGGGTTCGCGTCGTCGCAGAGCACGGGCTGCGGGTGGTAGGTCGGGGCCGCGCCCTCCGCGTCCGCCCACGTGAGCGCGTCGCGCGTCACCTGCGCGGTGTCCGCCGGGGTCGTCCGGTTCGCCGTCCGCTCGTCGAATATGACGAGCCTGCGCCGCCCGGGCTGCCACTCGCAGCGCACGAGCCGCCACGGGTCGGGGAACCAGCCCCAGTCCACGCCGTTGCGCGGGTTGTCGAACGCGCGTATCTCGTCGTCGGTGAGCGTGACCTTCTTGAGGTTCTCGAACACGGTGCCGCCCGTTCCGGTCACCTCGCCCATGAACTCCCACGCGTAGTGCGTGGGGTGCTCCGCCCGCTCGTACTCCGCGTCGTCCACGAACGCGGAGCCGAGCCAGTCCGCGTGGCCCGAGTCGATCACGTCCACGTACGTGCTGTGGTCCACGAGGCAGTCGGGCTTGCGCTCCATCTCCAGCGCCTTGGCGTTGACCCAAGACCACATCGTCATGGGCGGGTTGTAGCTGTAGAACGTCCAGAACCGGTCGCCGCCGCGGCGGAACGAGCGCAGCGCGGACGCCACCTGGTCCCAGCCATTGAACTGGTCCAGCTCCTCGAACCACTGGACGGCGCAGTAGCCCGTCGTGAACTTGGTGCCCTTCACCTTGAGCGGGTCGTCCAGCCCCAGGAACTTCACCTTCTGGCCCGTGGGCATGTAGGTCAGCTCCATCGGGGAGACGGTGCAGCGGAACCACTGGCCCAGCCCCAGCGCGTCGACGGCCCACATCATCTGGTTGTAGACCGAGTCGCGCAGGGTGTTGGAGACGCGGCGCAGCACCACGGCGTTGGCGTAGGGGTGGTGGACGACGAGCAGGACGATGGCAAGCGAGATGAACGAGCTCTTGGTCGAGCCGCGCCCGCCCTTCATCCAGTACTCGCCGTGCCCGTCGTCGGCGAACACGTCGGCGAGGACGCGGTGGAAGCGCGATATGCAGAGGTCGGTCACGCTCACGAGTCGGCCCTCGCGGGGTCGATGCCGAGCGATATGGTGGGCACCGCCACGTCCACCTTGGTCTCGCGGCGGTCGGCGTAGCGGTCGGGCATGCGGTTCTTGAGGAAGAACACCAACGCCCCGGTGTCGGGCGGCAGCTCGCGCGTGACCACCTTGGTCGTCACCTCGCCGTTCGCATTGGTGCACTCCGTGGTCTCCGTCACGACGCACTGGCCGCTGGCCCTGCGGAAGAGGGCGTTCTCGACGGCTTGGCACGAGAGCGACAGGCCCTCTTTTATGGCCTGCGAAATCTGCGGATACTTGTCTATCCACTCGTAGAGCGTTCGCTCGCCGATGCCCATGCTCTGTGCCATTTCGGCGTACGTCAGCCCGTTCGCGGCCCAGTTGGTTATGCGCAGCAGATTCTCCGGTTTCAGCCACTCGCGGTACTTGCCCTTGGCCACGCGCGTCACCTCCAATCGTCCGCGCGGTGGGATTGTCCCGCACGTGTCGTACCGAATCGTGGCAGGTAACGGATGTATCGGCACACGAAAAGGGGAGGGGAGGCTAGGCCCCCTCTCCCCGGTCGTCCACGGTGATGGTGGTGTTCTGTTCTGTTTGGTCGTCAGCGCCCCGCGCCGCCGAACCCGTAGCGTCCGCGCGCGCGGTTCCTCTCGCGGCACCGTCCCATCGCGGCCTGCAGGTCGATGCCGTGGCGGTCGGCGAGGTTGCAGCAGGCCTGTATGCAGTCGGCCAGCTCGTCGGCGAGGTTGGCCCACGAGTCGCAGAGGTTCAGGACCTCGCACTGCTCGCAGCACGGCGACGGGCTTCCGCAATCGTCGACATCCTGCCATGCAGCGAAGGCTTCGGCGGCCTCCTCCAGCGGCTTGAGCGCGGCCTCCTTGCCCGTGCCCATCGCGAATGTATCGTATTCCAGGATGCTCACTCGAACGTCACCTCCGTGGAGCAGAAGGCGCGGAACCACTCGCGCACCACGCGGCGGTAGCAGGCGCCCTTGCCGCGCACGGCGTGGATCGCGGGGCCGTGGTGCCCCATGTCGAACCCGTTGGCGGTGACGTAGGCTGTGGTGTCGGAGCCGTCGTAGGCCACGACCATCTCGCGCCACCTGTGCGCGGCCACGAGCAGCTCGAAGCCGGTGTAGAGCCGGGTGCCCTCGTCCACCCACTCGGGCATGCGCCCGGCGGGCCAGTTGGCGCGCGGGGTCGTCTCGTGCAGGGTCAGGTGCCTAGGCTCGCCCATCGCGGCCACCTCCCGCAAGAAGCGCGGCGGCGATGAAGCCGATTGTGCCGCCAGCCCAGAGGCCCAGCAGGAAGCTAATCGTCGTTGCCATCATTTCACCTCCATCAGCGAACGCAGCGGCACGCACGGGATGCCGCACGCCTCCGCGCAGCGGCACTCGCAGTACGCGCCGTTTGAGCGCTCCCAGCCGTCCAGCTGCACCACGAGGTCGAACAGCGGCCCGTCGGCCTCGCCCGGCTCGGTCAGCCGGTGGATGTCGCGCAGCATGTACCACGCGCGGCCGCGGTCGGCGTGCCCCCACGCGGTGGTGGGGTTGAACGCGGCCTCCGCGCCGTGTGCCACGCACCAGCGCTCGGCGTCCGCGAACGCGGCCCGGTTGTGGTCGGGCAGCCCCGTCATGGGGCCGGACAGGAAAATGTGCTTACCTTGCAGATCCATCGGCATCCTCCGACTTCCTCTTGAGCTCTTCGGCGACGCGGCGCCACTCGTCGCGCTCGGACTCGGCGCGGGCCACCATGCGGCACAGCTCGGCGCGGCTCACGGTTCCGTAGAAGAGCGCGTCCGCCCGGCGCGCCTGTTCGGTCACGTTCATACGTCCACCTCCAACTCGCACATGCGGTCGCGGTACTTCCATTGGTCACCGTCAATGCATTGGTCCTCGTACAGCTCTCGCAACAGCTCGCGGAGCCTGTCGTTGTCGGTCTGAGCCTTGAGCAGCTTCACAAGCCAGTCGGCCAGCTGCTTGTGGTAGGCGTCGCCCTCTTCGGCCAGCTTTGACTCGTGGGCGATTGCCTCGATGATGGTCATTCGGGCACCTCGATTCCCAACGGCTTCGCGCGCTCGTTCAGCTCGTGCTTCTTGTTGTCGGACGGGCAGCAGTCAATCGTGCACCAACTGATGGTCGTGAGCGCGTCTCGCACTAGCTCCCGAAGCTTGACGTTCTCAGCTTCGGGCACATAGAACGTATACTCACTAGGCTCGCCGCCAACATCTCTGACCGCACAGAACTCGTCTGGCAGCTCCTCGC
>CAMPCT010000012.1 GCA_946647055.1 uncultured Atopobium sp.
CTCGACGACGCCCTGGGCATCTACCTGCCGCTCATCGTCGTCAACTGCATCGTGCTGGGCCGTGCCGAGATGTTCGCGTCCAAGAACGGCCCGGTCCTGGCCGCCGTCGACGGCCTGGGCATGGGCCTGGGCTTCACCATCTCGCTCGTGTGCATGTCTGCCATCCGCGAGCTGCTCGGCGCCGGAACCCTCCTGGGCTTCCAGGTCATGCCCTCGTTCCTCGAGCCCATGATCATCATGGTCACCCCTGCCGGCGGCTTCGCCGTGCTTGGCCTGCTCATCGCCGCCTCCGTGTGGCTGGAGCAGAGCCGCGCCCGCAAGGCCGGCCTGCCCGTGCCCGAGGCCGCCGAGACCCCCTGCGCCGCCTGCCCCATCGACTGCGGCGTCAAGGACCCCACCGACGCCTCCTGTGCGCTGGGTGAGGCCACCGTCGAGAAGATCGAGGCGGCCGTCGTCGAGGCCGTCTCCGCCGCGAAGGCCGAGGAGGAGGCTGCTGCCGCGCAGGCCGTCGCCGCCCCAGATGCCTCCAAGCCCGAGGGGAGTGATGCATGATGGCGCAGTACGCATCCATCCTGTTCTCGATGATCCTTGTCAACAACTACGTGCTCGTCAAGTTCCTGGGCATCTGCCCCTTCCTGGGCGTCTCCAAGAAGATCGACTCCGCCGCCGGCATGGGTGCCGCCGTGACCCTGGTCATGGTCATCGCGATCGCCGTCACGTGGCCCATCCAGCAGCTGCTTGACGCCTGGGGCCTGGGCTACCTGCAGACCATCGCGTTCATCCTGGTCATCGCCACGGTCGTCCAGCTGCTCGAGATGGCCATCAAGAAGTTCGTCCCGCCCCTGTACGAGGCGCTGGGCGTGTACCTGCCGCTCATCACCACCAACTGCGCGGTCCTGGGCGTGTGCATCCTCGCCATCGACGAGGGCTACAACTACCCGCAGGCGCTGGTCGCCGGCCTGGGCGCCGGCCTGGGCTTCCTGCTCGCCATGGTGATGTTCAGCGGCGTCCGCCGTCGTGTCGAAGAGGCCGAGCCGCCCGAGTGCTTCCGCGGCATGCCCATCACGCTCATTGCGGCCGCCATCACGGCCATGGGCTTCATGGGCTTCTCCGGCGTCATCGAGCACCTGTTTGGCGCATAAGGGAGGGGAATGCAGATGAACTCGATCATTCTCACCATCGCCCTCATTGCCACCATCGGCCTTGTCGGCTCGATCATCCTGGTGGTTGGTTCGCGTGCCTTCGCCGTCGAGGAGGACGAGCGCCTGCCCGAGCTGGTGGCCATCCTTCCCGGCGCCAACTGCGGCAGCTGTGGCTATCCCGGCTGCGAGGGCTACGCCAAGGCCATGCTCGACGGTGCCGCATGCAACGCCTGTGGGCCCGGCGGCGCGGCCGTCGCCAAGCAGCTCTCCGAGTACCTGGGCGTCGACGCCGGTGACGTGGCCGTCAAGCGCGCCATCGTCGCCTGCCGCGGTGCCAAGGACCGCCTGGTCATGAAGGAGCGCGAGACCTACGAGGGCGCTCCCAGCTGCCGCGTGTTCGCCACCATGAACCACCTCTCCAACTCGTGCACCGATGGCTGCATCGGCTTTGGCGACTGCGTCGCCACCTGCCCGTACGGCGCCCTCTCGCTCAACGAGAACAGCGTCGCCGTGGTCGACCCCTCCCTGTGCGTTGGCTGCGGGCTGTGCACCGAGGTCTGCCCGCGCCACCTCATCAGCCTCCAGGCGAAGAACCACGTCGACGCGGTGTCGTTCGTCCTGTGCCACAGCACGCTCATGGGCAAGAAGGCCAAGGAGGCCTGCGCCAACACCTGCCTTGGCTGCCGCAAGTGCGTCAAGGCCTGCCCCAACGGCTGCATCACGGTCGAGAACAACGTCGCGCACGTCGACATCACCAACTGCATCGGCTGCGGCAAGTGCCGCGAGGCCTGCCCGGTCGGTGCCCTCAACCCCATGGCCTGGGTGGACAAGCAGGAGGGGTAGACCCCAGCCACACCCCGGCTCACATGTTGCCCAACTGACCGAAACCAGCGCTTCCACAGGCTGGTTTCGGTCTTTTTGGCACCATCTTGAAAGGCCATCTGCTGGACAAAGGTACCTGTTACCTTTGTCCAGTCACTCCTGTGCGGGGAGGTCCGCGATTGCCTCCGCCGTGACCTCCTGCTGCTCCCGTGCGGTGACGGCTGCCTCGCCGTCGCCGTCCTGCGGGCCATAGTCACCAAACTGGGCGTGGTTGCCGCCCTCGATGACAAGCTCCTCGGAGCCCTCGGGCAGGAGCTCCCGCGCCTCCTCGTACCTGTCGCGGTCGAGCACGCCGTCGTTGCTGCCCACCACCTGGAGCACGTGCTCCGACGTTCCGGAGAGGTCGACGGCGGGGTAGGCGGCTAGCAGCACGACTCCCTCGAACTCGTCCTGATGTCGTGCGAGGTAGTCTGCCGCGACGACGCCACCTAGGGAGTGGCCACCCAGATACCAGGTGTCTACCTGGGGAAACTGCGCGATGACGCCGTCAGCCGCATCCATGTCGAGAATGGCGAGGTTGAGGGTTGGTTGAAGGTTAATACAGAGTATCCCTCGCTCTGCGCAGGCCATGAGAAGCGATGCATAGGCCTCGGGTTCGACCTTTCCGCCGGGGTAGAAGACGAGCCCACAGCGGATGTCCGTGGGGACGAAGGCAGTCGAGCCGTCGGCCAGCTCGGTCACGGTGACCTCGTCCGAACCCTCAAGGGCCTCGAGGGCGGCGGCGTCGGCATGGTAGTAGTCGCTCGCGTACCACAGGAAACCCGCAATGACGACGGTCGTCGCGATGATGACCGCGACGAGAATCCGCCGCAGCATATGCCCCTTGTCTGACATGATGACCTCCCGGGGACACTGTAGCACGCCCGGTTCCTTGTCAGGAAACGGGCGGATATTGCTATTTGCCATATTCTGTTTCGTCCAGACCACGCTCGGCCACTCGTGGTGGTTCATACCTCATAATGGAGAGAGAAATAGTAGGCTGCGTGTGACGTTTACATTGGGGGAGGTGGTGGCGCTGGCAGAGTCGGACGAGGCGGTCTATCGCCACTATCTCGCGACGGGTAGCGAGGATGACCTGCGCGTTCTTCTCGAGCGTCATCGAGAGGGCCTGACGCTCTTTGCCAACGGCACCGTACGTGACCTCGACGAGGCGGAGGAGGTCATGCTCGACACCCTTGCGGTGGTTGCCTCGGGCACGACACGCTTCGACGGTCGCAGCAGCTTTCGCACTTGGCTCTTCTCCATTGCGCGCAAGCTCGCGGTGAGTCGCGTCCGCAAGTTCCGCTTCCTGCTGGAGCCCCTCGAGGACCGCCCGGACGAGTCCTCCCAGCCGCCAGACTTCCAGATTCTCTCCGAGGATCGCAACCGAGTTCTCTACCGAGCGCTCGATAGACTTACGCCAGACTACCGGCAGGTGCTCTACCTGCTGTTCTTTGAAGATATGAGTGTTGAGGACGCCGCGCGTGTCATGAGAAAGAGCGTCAAACAGGTCTACAATCTCTCGTACAGGGGGAAACAGGCCCTACGTGACGAACTGACGAGGATGGGATTCACCGATGCGGACGTCTGACGAACAGCTTGACGAGATCCTGGGGCGCTCTGCTCGCCTCAAGGCTCGCGTCGCCATGCGCCGCGTCATACTGGCCGACTCGCTTGCGGCCGTCGCCTGCCTCGTGCTTCTCGTCGTTGTCGCAACGTCCCTTCCCAACCTGGGCGGAAGTGTCATCAACCCATCCGAGGGCCAGTATGGGAGCCTCATCCTTGACGGCCCCAACCTGGGCCGTGCGGTCATCTGCCTGCTCGCCTTCCTGCTGGGTGTCTTCGTGACCCTGCTCAGCATCCACTTGCGAAAGATTCGCGGAAAGTAGCGCCGCGCATGAGTGCCCTCACCCTCATCGCCGACGTTATGGAAATGGCCGTCCTGGCGGCCGTCACGGTCTTTCTTTTCCGGCGTGCCGATGCGAGCGAGAGGCGTTCGCCCGTCATGTTCATGGCATTCGCCAATGCGTCGTACATGACGAGCCAGCTCTATTGGGTTGCCCACGAGTTCCTGACCAGGGAGGCAATCTACGCGTTCTCGGCCATCGACATCGCTTCGGCGGGCTTCTACCTCCTGTGTGGGGCATCCATCGCCATGACGCTTGACAGCCGCGTCCACCTCGACCGCACCGTGCTTGCCATCGCGACCGTCATCACCTTTGGCCAGACGATCCTGTGGGGCATGTGGACCGGCGCTTGGTTCAAGGACGCCGTGGGTGGGCTTCCCCTGTGGTATGCGACCTATTACGTCGTGCTGGCCGTACGGGACGCCCCATCGTTCACCAAGCTCGAGTCGCGTCTCATCGTCTTGGGCTTCGTTGCCACCGTCATCCTGCAGGTCTGGAGCTTCTCCACCCGGGATAGCTACGGCCCCAGGGTCGACATCGTCTGCTGCTGCCTCCTGCTTGCCATCTTCGTGGTGTTGCTGGTGATGCTCCTGCGCGGGTGGAACGATGTCGACAACATCGAGACGACCGTCGCCCGCGCGTCCGTCTGCCTCCTCTGGGCCTGGGGCTCCTCGTACCTCTCGTATGAGCCGTTCTACACGGCCTTCGTCTTCTTGGGTGTCTCGATGCTGCCCCTCATTTCCATAGCGATCGTGAGGAGGGTCGAGGCCGCATGATCTATTCCGAGAACATCCTCCTGTGCATCGCGATTCCCCTGATGGTCACCCTCGTCTTCCTGCGTCGGAGTGCCCAGAGGTTCACGATCTCCTTCCTCCTGGGCATGGGCGCCTGTCTACTCTCGGCCTACATCAGCGGGTACGTGGGACTCGTCACCCAGGCGTCGTCGACGGACACGGCGGTGTACTTCTCGCCGGTCATCGAGGAGACCATGAAGCTGCTGCCCATCGTGTTCTTCCTCAGCCTGTACGAGCCCAACGAGGGCGAGATGCTTCCCTGCGCCATTGCCTTGGGGGCGGGGTTTGCGACCTTCGAGAACTGCTGCTACCTGCTTGCCGTGGGGTCCGAGAGCCTGAGGTTCACGCTGGTGCGCGGCTTCGCCGTGGGCGTGATGCACATCGTGAGCATGGTGGCGATGTCGTTGGGCATCCTGCTTGCCCGCCGCTATCACACGCCGCCGCTTGCCGGCAGCGTTGGCGCGCTGGCCATGTCGACCACATTCCACGCCCTGTACAACCTGCTGGTCTCGGAACCGGGTATACCGTCCTACATTGGATTCGCCCTTCCCCTGCTCATGACGGGGCTCCTCTTCATTCCGTATCGGCGCATGATGATGCAGGTGACCGACACCCAGTGATTCCCGGCGCAATCGCGCACGGATGACCAATTTGCCCCATCGACAGAATTCATGTGAGAAACGCGCCTTTTCGCTGCGACCAATCGACGTAGGGTAGGTCTCTCGAAAGGCGAAGCCATGCGGTACGACACGGATTCGGCGCTGCGCGAGCTGGTGGCTCGTGGCACGCTCATCCGGCAGAGGCGGGAGCGCAGGGTCACACGGACCCTTGCCGGTCTGTCGCTGACCTGCGGCTCGTTGCTCGTGACCTGCATCATGCTCCTCATCCCCAAAAGCCCTGCGGACGCACCCATGGCGGCGTACGGCGCCTTCCTCCTGCCCGGCGAGGCGGGGGGCTACGTGCTGGCAGGGGTCATCGCGTTCGCGCTTGGTGTGGCGTTTGCCGTCATCTGCGTGAAGAGGGGCGGCAACAAGCTTGGCAATGACCGGGCCGTTTCAAACGAAGGCCTGGTAGAAGGCGTAAAGAAGGATGGTACTCATGTCTGACGCAACGATGCGCAACGAGTCGGGAAGCCTGCGGGGTCGCCTGCTTCTCTCGCTTGCCCTCTTCGTCACACTTGCGGTGGCGGGCCTCATGCTCGCGCCGCCGACCTTGGCGTTTGCCGAGGAGAACGAGGTAGTGCCCTCAGTTGCGCCGTCTGAGGTGACAACTGTGGGGGAGAATGCTGTCTCGACCGAGGACCCCCTTGTGAGCACCGTCCCTGTCGAGAGCGCTGCCCCGGCCACGACCCCGGCCGACAGCCCCGCGCCGAGCGCGACCCCGGCCAGCGAGCCGGCACCCGTCGTTGCCCCCGCCGATGACCCCGCGCCTGCCGCGGCTCCCGTGAACGACCCCGCCCCGGCCGCAGCGCCTGCCGACGATCCCGCCCCGGCTGCGGCTCCCGCGGACGACCCCGCCCCGGCCGCAGCGCCTGCCGACGATCCCGCCCCGGCTGCGGCTCCCGTGGACGACGCCGAGCCCACGGCCGCTCCGACTGACGACACCGAGCCCGCCGCGGCTCCGACTGACGACGCCGAGCCCACGGCTGCTCCCGCCGAGGGCGACGAGCCCGCCGCGGCTCCCGCCGAGGGCACCGAGCCCGTTGGCGCCGACCCCACTCCCACTCCCACCCCCTACACCACCGGTGAGGTTCCCGCCGGCTCCGCCTACATCGAGGAGGTCGGCGAGACCACCCTCTACAACAACTCCAACAAGGACAACGCCATCCAGCAGGCCATCAACGCAGCCCTCCTGAAGGCCTCCGGCAGCGCGTTCGAGGGCAACAGCCTCACCGTCGTCGTGAAGGACGGCACCTACGAGGGCTCCATCGTCGTCCAGAAGGCCTACACCGACGCCAACGGCAACGCCCGCACCTACAACCTCCGCCAGGGCTTCATCCTCTACATCCGTTCCTCCGCCGTGCTCGGCAAGGAGGGCGCCGCGCTCGCCGAGGGTGGCCTCGGCGCCAACGTCGCCGCGACCCTCACCGTCCTCGACGGCATCAACGTGGACGTGGCGGGCCTGTACTTCTCGAACGCCAATGCCATCACCGTCACGGGCTCCACGAGCTTCGCCTTCGCCGGCACCTCCGGCAACGACAACGCAAAGTTCACCCTCACCGACGTTGCCGCCCCCACCATCCAGCTCGGCTCGGGCGACGACATCGCCGCCATCACCCTCAAGCAGAGCAAGAACTCCCCGCAGCACGTCTCCGTCGACGGTGGCGCTGGCGACGACCAGATCACGCTCGACATCCAGACCACCAAGGGCACCGAGGTTCCCGAGGGCAGCGTCGTGCCTCCCGAGTACTCCGTCATCGAGGTCGACGGTGGCGACGGCAACGACCAGATCACCGCCAAGGGCGCCCAGGGTAGCGCCAAGTGCAAGGTGACCTTCAACGGCGGCGCCGGCGACGACCTCATCACCCTCGACGCCACGCTCCAGGGCATCGCCAACAACACCGACGACTTCATCGTCGACGGCGGCACCGGTGCCGACCGCGTCCACCTCACCGGCAAGATCTACAGCGACACCGAGCACAACGTCTACGGCATCTCCGGCAACGCCGAGAGCCTCTCGCTCAAGACCGCCAAGGACGTGACCGACGACAAGGGCAAGACGACCGTGAGCGTCCTCAACCTCCGCTTCGCCAACATCGAGGCCTACACCGACGACCTCTCCGGCAAGAAGGTCGTCACGCTCGACACCGACAACAACGGAAAGATCCGTTACACCGCGGCGCTCGAGAGCTTCGTCACCTACGCCCTCAACGTCAAGGGCACCGCGACGAGCTCGGGTCAGGGCATCCTCTACTCGGCGGTCTTCACGGACACCTCCAACGTGTTCCTCTCGACCCTCAAGCTCACCTGCGACCAGATCCGCTACGTCTTCGCCCCGGCGCTCAACGTCCTGGCCGAGTCGGTCAAGATCTACGTGGGCGCTCCCGAGGGCACCAACTCCCAGACCCTGGCCAGCAGCCTGGGCGTCGAGAAGCTCGGCATCTTCGCGCGCAACGTCATCCTGCGCGGCAAGGACGACGACACCAACTTCACCATCACCGTCCCGGTGAGCGAGGTCGTCGACCAGGACGACATCGTGATCGACCTCTCCTGCTTCAACTTCGTCTGCGACGGCAACGTGACCATCGCCAAGGACGCGGTCGTCGAGGCGAGCGAGTTCGTCTCGCTCGAGGCCTCCTCCGAGCAGACCCACGGCATGCTTCCCATCCCGCAGATCAACGTCGTCACCGTGAAGGTGGGCAACGCCGGCATCGACGTGAAGGGAACCGTCCGCGCGGGCGCCAGCGTGAGCATGACCACCAACGGCATCATCACCATCACCTGTGACGGCTCCACGCTCGGCAGCCCCATCGCCCTGGCCGTGGCCGTGATGGACAACCACATCGAACTCGACGGCGCCACCATCGAGTCGCTCGGCAGCGTGATCATGCGCGCCACCACCCAGGTGATGGAGAACGTCGTCTCCACCACCGGCCTCATCCCGATCTCGCTCGCCGTGAACGTCGGCGTCTCCTACACCACCATCGACATCCACGACTCCACCATCACCGCGGAGGGCGTCGTCGACGCCCGCGCCACGAGCACGCTCGTGCAGCAGGCCATCTCCTCCATGCCCAAGGGCAACGCCGCCAAGTACGAGTCGGGCGGCTTCTTCGCCGTGAACGTCGCCGTCCATGAGGCCGAGGCAATCGTCACCGGCTCCACCAACATCACCGCCGGCGGCGACGTGAGGGCCATCGCGTCGTCCACCGACAAGGCCACTGCCAAGGCGGTCTCGGGCACCGTGACCACCTCCACCACTACCGCCACGTCCGACCAGACCAAGAAGTTCACCATCGCCCAGATCACCAAGCTCGTCCCCACGCTGATCGACAAGGTCCTCGCCGGCCTCAAGGGAGCGGCCGGTGTGGGCGGCAACAAGATCTCGGGTGGCATCGACGCCGCCAAGGGCGGACTCGACCAGCCCGGCGCGGGCGGAAACGAGGGTGAGTCGAGCGAGGACAGTGGCAAGTCCGTCACCAAGGTCTTCGACACCGCCACCAACAGCGCCAAGGATCCCAAGGAGACGTCAGAGAGCAGCACCCCCGACCCCAGCACCCCCGATCCCAGCAACCCCGACTCCAGCAGCACCACCCCGCAGGCCACCGGCTCCCAGTTCCACGTCGTGGGTGCCGCGGCCATCACCGTGATCATCAACTCGGCCGACGCCCACGTCGACACCACCGGCACGATCCAGGCGGACGGCAACCTGGTGCTCGACTCCAGCACCACCACCATCGCGACCACCATCTCGGACGCCTCGACCATCACCAAGACCAAGTTCGGCAAGAAGAAGAACAAGACCCTCGAGGACGACCAGACCCAGATCACCGTCAAGCCCGAGGACGTCAAGAAGCTCGAGGAGCCGACCGACGGCTACACCATCATCATCAAGGGCGGCACCTACCATCCCACCAACGCCAAGATCGACGTCCAGGGCGACGCCGGCTCGAAGGTCACCAACGTGGGCGGCAAGGTCACACCCGGCACCAAGGGCGAGATCATCATCGAGGGCGGCACCACCACCTTCGAAGGCGTCGGCATCGACATGAACTCCAGCCCCGCCGGCTCCATCACCTGGACGGGTGACGCGGGCAACGCCAGCGACTACATCACCTTCCAGAACGCCGGGACCACGCTCATCTCCACGGGCGTGAGCGACAACACCTACAAGAACGGCACCGCCAAGATCATGGGCGGCTCGCTCGTCGTCAAGAAGGGGCGCGTCTACATCTACGACGGTACGCTCGTCGTCTCAGGCGGCCAGGTCATCCTGGGCAGCAGCACCGACGCGAGTGGCAACGAGACCCCCGGCAGCCTCACGTTCACCTACAACGAGGCCACCAGCACCTACACCATCACCGGCAGCAAGTACGGCATCAAGAGCGCGACGGGCGACCTGACCATCACCTCGGGCGACCGCGGCGAGGTCAAGCGCCACGGCAACAACTACAGCCAGACCGCCGACGCCATCGTCATCACGGTCCAGAACATGGGGCAGATCGAGCGCATCGGCGGCGAGTACACCGCCGACGAGACCGGCTCCTTCACCGGCTCGGGCTGCCAGGTCACCAACACCTCGAGCCTGAGCACCCAGAAGGGCATCAAGCTCGAGGACGGCGACGTCGCCGTCGACGTCACGCCCAACTCCGGCCTCGCGGTGCGCGACATGAAGGACAAGTCAGGCAACGGCGTGAAAGTCACGTTCAACCCCGCGAGCGGCACCGGCGAGAACGCGACCCCCGCCTCGAGCATCAGCCTCACCAGCAGCACCGCCAAGCCCACCTACATCCTGCCCAACGGCGCCACCTTCACCATCTCCGACAACGCCACCTTCTCCGCCCATGGCGGCAGGATGAGCACCGGCTCCACCACGGGCGCCTCCTACATCAAGTTCGAGAACGACCCCGACAGCCACTTCAAGCCGCTCACCGTCTACATCGAGGGCACCTTCACCTTCCAGCTCACGGGCACCTTCAAGGGCGACATCGACTTCGCGGACGTCACCTTCGAGCGTCGCGGCGAGAGCCAGACCGGCAACTTCACCCTCTCCGGCGCCACCACCACCTTCACTGACGCAACCTTCACGGTCACCAACGGCCGCATCGCCGTCACCGGCAACGCGGAGCTCGTCAGGAACGAGGGCACCCACACCTTCACCCTCAAGGGCGACCTCGTGAAGATCCTCTGCGGCGACCTGAACGTCTCCGCCACCAACCAGGGCTCCTCCATCGTGATCGCCGGCGGCACCATGGACCCGACCACCAAGCCCGCCAACATGCAGACCACCTCGCTCGGCGCCGCCGTGAGCGTCGTGGTGATCGACCACGAGAGCACCGCCTACGTGAGCGGCCAGTCCACCGTCGTGTCGAACGGCCTGGTCATCAACGCCCGTACGCCCATGGCATCGAGCGACGCCCAGTCGCACGCGGGCTTCACCAATGGCGACAACACCATCGCCGGCGCCATCACCGTCCAGGTGAACGGCTTCGACACCGAGGCCTACGTCGAGGAGGGCGCAGACGTCACCCTCGGCACGGGCCCGCTCACCGTCGCGGCCTCCGCCAAGACCTACACCAAGACCGTCGCCGACGCGAACGCCGCCGCCAAGGCGACCAGCTCGAACACCACGACGACGAACACCAGCTCCTCCAGCGGCGGCGTGGGCGTCGGCGCGGGCATCGCGGTCGACGTCACCGGCATCGACACCATCGCCTCCATCGCCGACAACACGGTCACCGCACCGCAGGCGCTCGCGAGCATCACCGTCGCAGCCGCCCAGTCCGGCAACGCCACGGTCACCGGCAAGGCAGGCTCCGCCGGTGGCACCTCGGTGACCCCGGCGCTTGCGCTCGGCGTGACCGGGTCCACCGTCGAGGCGTACATCGGCGAGGGCGACACGCTCGTGGCCACCGGCGACGCCACCGTCTCGGCTTCCAACAGCATCACGCGCATCTTCAACTCCGATGCGGCGGCGGCTGGCAGCAGCGTGGGCCTTGGTGGCGCCTTTGGCATCACCATCCTCAACGACTCGGCGACCGCCAAGCTCAAGCGCTCCATCAAGTCGAGGAACCTCTCCGTCACCGCCACCGGCGTCCAGCGCACCACGGTCACCGTGAAGGCAGGCGCCGCGGGCAACGCCAAGAAGACGAGCGACTCCGGGTCGAGCTCGAGCAGCTCGAGCAGCAGCTCAAGTAGCAGCAGTTCGAGTAGCAGCTCATCCGGCGGATCGGAGGGTGAGCAACAAACCTCGTCTGACCAACAGGCGGACCAGGCACTCAGCAGCGGCAAGGCGCTCGGCGCACTCACCGGTACCAAGGGCCTCGCGGGTGGCGCGACCGACTCGCTGACCGCGAACCGCCAGACCGCACAGACCTCCGAGGGCAGCGTCTCCATCGCCGCGGCCTTTGGCCTTGCCATCAACCACAACGACACCCTCGCCGAGATCGCTGACGGCCTCGTCATCGAGACCACGGGCGACGTCGCGGTCATCGCCTACAGCGACACCGACTCCAAGGTCGTCGCCAACGCCTCCGTCACCCACTCGAGGGTCGGCGTCGGCGCGGGCGTCGCCATCAACATCGTGAGCGGTGACACCAATGCGGCCATCGGCGACTCCACCGTCAACGCCGGCGGTGCCGTCACCGTGCTCGCCGCTCAACTCGACGACTCCAAGAAGAAGGTGGACGGGGACCAGGACATCCTCAACCTCTTCGTCGAGTACATGACCAAGATGGCCCAGCAGATCACCGACGACTTCCTCAACGGCGTCGGGCTCACCGGCTTCTCGAGCCTCATCCACGGCACCCTCATGGAGAAGCTCGAGGCCCGTTGGGAGAACTTCCCCCAGACCCTCGCCAGCCACAAGGCCGAGATCGCCAAGGCCCTTGGCGGCGCGGTCTTCAACGTCATCGGCCAGAAGCTCGGCGTCCCCGGCTCCCTCTTCAACCTGCAGAGCTTTGGCGCCGACGTCGACAAGCTCATCGAGAGCATCGCGGCCGACGCGGTGAGCGACCTCTTCGACCTCGGCAAGATGAAGACCTTCTTCACCGGTGACATCTCCGGCATCATCAAGATCTGCAACACCGTCGTCAACAAGACCCTCTCCGACATCCGCAACGGCCTCTTCGGCTTCATCTGCAAGGTCTTCGGCCAGGGCGAGGCCGCTCCTGCCAGCACCATCACCACGTGGGCCATCGCAGGCGCCGGCGCCTCCAACGTGGGCATCGCGGGCTCCGTCGCCATCGCGGTGACCGACCTCGAGACCTCGGCCACCATCGCCAACCACAACGGGACCTCGCGTGACGACGACGTCACCGCGGGCGGCATCGTCACCGTGGCCGCCGAGTCCGCCACCACCTTCGACACCGTGGCCACCGCGGCGGTGATGGACGAGAACAGCGGAACGCCAGACAAGAACAAGGACGCCGACAGCAAGGCCGACAAGGGCACCTCGACCTCCACCAAGCCGGACGGCACCAACTCCAGCACGGGCGCGCCTGGCGGCAGCACCCCCTCCAACTCCACCCAGCCTGGCGGCAGCGGCGCCTCCAACTCCGACAGCGGCAAGAGCGTGGGCGCGGGCGCAGGCTTCGCCATGGTCTACGGCACGCTCGACACGACCGCCACGATCGGCGAGAACCGCGTCGTGAAGGCCGGCGCCCTCGACCTGCACGCCACCGCCACCAACAAGGCCGAGACCTTCGCGGTCGCCGGCACCGACCCGCTCGAGGACAGCAGCGAGCCCAAGGACATCGCCCTCGACGCTGCGGTCGCCCTCAACATCGTGGACGCCACCACCAAGGCGACCTTCCCCGCGAGCGGCACGCTCGTCACCACCGGCTGTGACATCGAGGTGGGGAAGGACGACCAGGCACACCTCGAGTTCACCGACAACCCGGTCTACATTGGCGAGAAGGGCTACGGCGTCGCCATCTACGCCAAGACCAACAGCGCCACCCTCTCCAAGGCCTCCGGCTTCGCGTGCGGTGGCGACACCGCCGTGGGCGCCGCCGTCGCCGTGAACATTCCCGCGAGCGATACCGTCGCCAGCTTCTCCGGCACCGGCAGCTCCACCGGCAAGGTCCTCGTGAACGCCTTCGAGCACAGCGAGGACGAGGCCGTGGGCACCGCCACCGCCATCGGCGCCGACCTCCAGCGCTACCTCACCAAGTTCCACCAGGGCCTGATGGACATCGACACCTTCTGCAACAAGATTGCCAACGGCGACGTCACCCTGTCCGACCCCTCCAAGAAGAAGGGCGACAACAAGACCAAGGACAACATCGACAACAAGCTCGACCAGAACAAGAACTCCAACGAGCACGCCGACGGCTCCGTCACCGACCTGGGTGGCATGGGTGCCGAGTCGGGTGCCTCCCTCTCGACCAACATCCTCAAGACCCAGGACATCAAGACCGAGGAGAAGGCCCCCAGCAGCGAGGCCACCACGACCGTCGCCAACAACACCAACAAGACGGCCAACCCCGAGACCGCGAGCGAGACCAGCGGTGCCGGCGAGGGCAACCAGAGCAGCAAGAAGGTCATGGTCGCAGCCGCCATCGGCGCCAACATCACCAACCACAAGGCCATCGCACAGCTCGTGGGCACCTTCACGGCCGCCGGCTTTGACGTGGACGCCACCAACCAGGCCAACTACCGCACCTACGCCACCGGTGCCGCGGCGACCGGCGAGGGTGCCACCGCGTCCATCGGCGCGGCCGTGGCCGTGGGCGTGAACAACAACCAGACCATCGCCACCCTCGGCATCGTGGAGAACAACCCTGCCGTCGTCCGCCCGGTCGTCCATCCCGCGAACATCACCACTGCGGGCGACGTCAACGTGAGGAGCACCTACACCCAGAACATGGACGGCGTCTTCGCCGGCCTGCTCGGCGCCCAGACCATCGCGGGCGCGGCCTCCGGCAGCGGCTCCACCGCCACCGTGGCCGGCGCCGTCTCGGTGCTCGTCTCCAACAGCAAGACCTGCGCGACCGTCGTCGAGGGCAGCACGATCGATGCTGGCGGCAACGTCACCGTCAAGGCCTACGACAAGTCCAAGCTCGCCGTCCGCGCCGGCGCCCTCATGGCCTCCGGCGGCTCCACGGTGGGCGTAGGCGCCTCCTTCGCCCTGGTCTACGGCAACAACGTCGTGCGCGCGAACGTCGGCGACGGCTGCACCATCCAGGCCAACGACCTCGTCGTCAACGCCGAGAAGGTCATGGTCACCTTCTCCGACTACGCCATCGGCAAGGACTGGTCCGACCTCTACACCATCAAGCCGAGCGTCAAGAAGGGCACCCAGCCCGATCCCAGGGTCACCGAGGCCAAGGACCAGTCCCTCATCACCCTCACCGAGGAGTACGACCCCGCCACCGGCAAGAAGAAGTACACCGTCAAGCTCAACGTCGACACCGACACGGTGCTCGGTGCCATCGACCTCCTCAACTTCCTGAGCTCCACCAACTACTACGTCGAGGCCATCGCCGGCGCCGTCCAGACCGGCGGCGACTCCACGTTCAACGCGGCCGGCAGCTTTGCCTTCGTCTTCGCCAACAACACCATCGAGGCGCTCATCGGCGACGGCTGCACCATCGACCTCGCGCGCGACCTCAAGGTCGAGGCCGTGAGCGGCTCCAACGTGCGCATGATCGCCGGCGCGTTCTCGGTCTCCTCCGCCAAGGTGGGCGCGGGCGCCAGCGTCACGGTCTTCGCCGACAAGGGCACCACCACCGCGGCCGTGGGCACCAACGACAACACCGGCGACGCCACCACCGTCGACGCCGGCGGCTCCGTCATCGTGTCCGCGCATGGCTCGCAGCCCGACCCCGAGTTCAACGGCACGTACAAGAAGACCGACGACACCGAGGTCAAGAACGGCAAGACCTACTACGTCCGCACGGGCGCGGGGATTGGTGGCGACCCGTACGTCTACACCAAGATCGCGAACCCGACGGGCAACCCGGCCGCAAGTGGCTTCTACGAAGTCGAGGAAGGCTCCTACGAGACCTCCAACGTCATGGTCATCTCCGTGGCGCCGGGCATCACCACCTCCGGCAACGCGGGTGTGGGCCTGGTCGTCCCCATCATCGTGATGGAGAACACCTACAAGGCCGAGGTCGCCGACAACGTGACCGTCGAAGCCGGCGGCGACGTCATCGTGACCGCCCAGAACGACGCCAAGCTCCTGCCCATCTCCTTCTCGGTCGGCGCAGGCGAGCAGGCGGGTGTGGGCGGCACGGTCCAGGCCCTCGTCCAGAAGACCGAGACCATCGCCCGCGTGGGCAAGTCCGCGACGCTCGTCGCCGCCAACGGCCTCGCCAGGGTCGCCGCCAGCTCCACCGAGTTCATGGTCAACGTCCTGGCCTCCGCCGCCGCCAGCACCAAGGTGAGCGTCGCGGCCGTCATCAACGCCTGCATCACGCGCTCCGTCACCAACGCCATCGTCGACGAGGGCGCCTACGTCAAGGCCAACAAGGACGTCTCGGTCACCGCCGACTCCGAGAGCTTCATGGTCGCGGTGTCCGTGTCCCTGGCCGGCTCCTCCCAGACGGCTGCCGGCGCGGTCGTCAACGTCTTCGTGTTCGACCGTGAGGTCAAGGCAATCGTCGGCAAGGGTGCCCAGCTCATCTCCGAGACGGGCGACGTGCTCGTCGACGCCAAGGCCAAGGACTACACGGTCATCGTCACGGTGGGCGGCGCCGCCAGCGGCAACGCGGCCTTGAGCGGCACCATTCCCGTGATCGTCTCGACCAACCGCATCGGCGCCATCATCGGCACCTACCGGGATGCCCAGGGCCGCAACAAGCAGATCCTCGACGCCGCGGGCACCGAGCTCCACGCCGCGGGTTCCATCGGCGTCCTGGCCGACTACGACACCAAGCAGTACGTGGCCGCCGGCGGCTTTGCCGGTGGCAGCGCCGCCGTGGGTGCCACCGTCCTCACCACCGTGATCAACAACGAGGTGCTCGCCCTCGTCGGGTTTGGCGCGGTCGTCAACGCGGGCGGCCTGGGGAACGGCATCACCGTCAAGAACCGCGAGGCCAGGCGCAAGGGAGTGAGCGTCTCCGCAACGTCCAACGAGACCTTCCTCGCCGTCGCCATCTCCGGCGCGGGCGGCGACAACGTGGCAGTCGCGGGTGTCGTCAACACCGGCGTCTTCTCCAACGTGGTCCACGCGATCATATATGGCGGAGGTACCGTGACGGCCAACAGTGACGATTCGGAGGGTGACTTAGGGATATCCGCGGCATCTAACTCCAACATCTACATGGTCGCCGGATCGCTCGATGGGGCCGGCACCGCGGGTGTGGGCGCCACGGTCACCGTGTTCACCTATGACAAGGACGTCGTCGCCTCTGCCAACGCTCATGCGACGGGCACCATCAACGCGCGCAACGTCGAGGTGAAGGCCGGCGACACCCACGTGGTCGACGACCTCACCGAGGGCGGGGAGACCGACAGCTCCAAGACCTCGGACCGTCTCTACCTCTTCGCCGTGAGCATCTCTGGTGCCGGCACCGCCGCCGTGGGCGCGGGCGCCACCGTGCTCTACTTCGACAACAGCAACGTGGCCGAGCTGGGCGGCACCGTCATCGCCACCGGCGACGTCACCGTCCGCGCCGAGAACGACAGCCACCTCATCAACGCCAACGGCGCGGTCGCGGGCTCTGGTACCGGGAGCGTCACCGGCGTGGTGGCCGTCACCTACTTCCGCACGAGCACCATCGCCCGCATCGTCGAGGGCTCCGTCGTTCGTGGCCCCGCCCGCGAGTACGCCGGTAACGTGAGCGTCACCGCCGAGTCCAAGGAGCGCGTCGACGCCGACGTCGTGGGCATCACCGGCTCTGGCACCGCCGCCGTGAGCGGCACCGTCGCCGTGGTCATCACCAACGTCACGGTCAAGGCCCACGTGGGCACCGAGGACGGCGACGCGACCCCGACGGCCAGCACCATCAAGGGCGCCAGCCTCAAGGTCATCGCCAATGACGACTTCACGATGCTCGGCATCGCCGGCACCGCTGCCATCGGCACCGCGGGCGTGGGCGTCACCGCCGTCATCGCCAAGACCAGCAACACCGTCGAGGCCTACGTCGGCAGGCTCACCAACGTCATGTGCCTGGGCGACGTCGACGTCAAGGCGCTCGGCAACCGCGACGTCCAGATGTACCTGGCCACCGTCTCCGGCGGCACCGTGGGCGTGGGCGTCACCGTCCTCGTCACCGTGGTGGGCGGCAAGCTCGACCAGGATTCCCACGACGCGCTCTTCGAGACCCAGGAGCCGGCGCCCAAGCTGGACGAGGAAGGCAACGAGATCGAGCAGACCGAGGCCATCGGCGACGCGGACGGCGAGGTCACCTTCTTCGATCCCGACAAGCTCTGGGACGACCTGCTCGAGTCGCTGCTCCTCGAGGACTACGTGTACGAGAAGGTCAAGACCCCCGTGGCCGCTGACCTCGCGACCTACTACGAGTACACGGGCGACTACTTCGAGACCACCGACACCGAGGTCGACCCCAACAAGGTCTACTACTACCTCGACAACTCCAATGGCAACGTGGCGGGCACCTACAGGAAGGTGAAGCACCCCAAGGCCGCCGAGCTCTCCACCTACTACGAGAGGAACAAGACCCCGTACGTCCAGACCGAGGACACCACGCTCGTCTCCGGCAAGGACTACTACGCCCAGGTCGACCCCAACACCGAGGCCAACAAGGCCATCTACGCCAAGCTCGCAGGCACCGACCTGCGCGAGGACCTCGAGGGCGACGGCCAGCACCACACCGACGAGGGCGTCGACGGCAGCGATCTCTCGGACGTCACGTTCTTCGAGGTCGAGGAGCCCGACAACAAGAGCATCGGCACCTACTACGAGCTGGTCAACGGCTCCTACGTCGAGACCTCCGACCTCGTGGTCGACCCCAGCAAGACCTACTACGTCGCGCGGAACAACGCGACGCTGAACACCACCGTCACGTCCACCGCGGGCAAGTCCGCCACAGCCACCGACCTTGGCGAGACCGACGTTCCCGTCATCAACGGCGAGGACACCGTCCGTGCCTTCGTCGCCACGGGCGCCACGGTCAATGCCAACAACATCACGATCGAGGCCAAGAGCCACCTGCTCCTCGACCTCATGGCCTTCACCGTCTCCGGCGGCACCGTGGCCGTCTGCCCGACCGTCGCCGTGGGCATCACCTACGCCAACGTCGCGGCCTACGTCGAGGACGACGCCACGCTCGTCGCCACGGGCGACGTGCAGGTCACCTCGTGGACCGGCTCCACCAAGGTCCTCGCGCCGGAGAACTCCGACGAGGCCGCGCGCAACAAGGCGTTCAGCGACCAGGTCTCGGCTGGCGCCGAGGAAGGCGCTGACCTCGGCAACGTGGGCAATGCCTTCAACGGCCGCAGCGTCCGCGTCGTGGCCGCCTCCGGTGGCGGCGGCGCCGTGGCGGTCGCCCCGGTCGTCGCCTACCTGGGCCTCGACAGCAACTCCTACGCCTTCATCGCCGGCACCGTCGACAATGCGGCCAGCGTCCTCGTCAAGGCCGAGACGCACTACCCGGTCGCGGCGGCTGCGACCTTTGGCCTCTCCGGCGGAGCGGTGGCCGTCACCGCCTCGGCGGCAGTCGTCGTGAGCAACGGCATGGTCTATGCCGGCATCGTCGGCCCAGCCGTGGTCAAGAACGTCTCCGGCACGGTGTCCGTCAAGTCCGACACCACCTTCGACGCGACGACCTTCGCGGCGAGCCTCGCGGGCGGTGCCATCGCCGTCAACGGCTCGACCTCCATCGCCGGCGACCACATGACCGTCCACACCTTCGTGGGCAAGGCGGCCAAGCTCGAGAACGTCGGCACGCTTGACGTCGAGGCCAAGGCGAACGTCACCTCGCACGCCAACATCATCGGCGCCTCTGCCGGCGCCATCGCCGTCAAGATCGGCGTCGCGGTGGCCACCATGGAGCCGACCATCCTCACCTACGTGGGCACGACCCCGATCGTGACCGGCAAGGTCACCGAAGCCATCGTCGGCGCGGGTGGCACCAAGAGCCCCGCTACGGTGGGCAACCTGATCATCAAGAACGACGTCGACACCAAGGGCGAGGTCCTCACGCTCGGCGTCAGCGCAGGCGCCATCTCGGTGGGCACCAACGTGCTCGTCGTCAGCAATGACACGCTGGCCCGCGCCGGCATCTTTGGCAAGGACGTCACCGTCACCGGAGCGACCACCATCGACGCCGGATTCTCCGCCAAGTCTGACACCCAGCTGCTCGCCGTCAACGCGGGTGCCATCGCGGTGGGCGTGAACGTCTTCGTCGCGAACCTCACCGCCGACAACCGCGCGGTCGTCGACACCACGGGCGCCACGGTCACCACCGGCTCGCTCGCGGCCTACGCGGGACGCAGCAACAACGTCAACGTCACGCAGGCCAAGGCCACGGGCATCGGCTCCACCACCGCGGCCATCGCGGTCACCGTCAACGTCGCCTACGCAGACAACTCGACGGTCAACAACGCCGAGGTCCTGGGCACGGGCAAGCTCGCCGTCACCGGCGGCGCCCTCACCGTCGAGGCCAATGGCAGGGCCACGGCCGAGTCCCGCATGGGCGCCGGCGTCGTGACCGTCTCCGGGGCGGAGGTCGTCTCGAACAACTCGTTCGCCTACCTGGACGCCACGCAGGAGGCCAAGCTCGAGAACGCCACCATCACCACGAACGGCGGTGCCGTGCGCATCGCGTCGAACTTCAACGTCCCCACCACGTCCGGCTCCGACGTCACCAACTACGGTGCCATCTCCAAGATCGGCGTCAACGGCGGCGGCAAGGACGAGGAGGGCGAGGCCGTCAGGATCACGCTCATTGGCATCAAGGTGTCGGTGGGCAAGGCCAGGATGGACGCCACCGTGCGCGCCATCGCCGACAACGTCACGCTCGACACGAGCCGGACCTCCGGCAGCGGTGCCAGGGGCGCCGTGGACGTCCTGGTGAACGCGCACTCCTACGCGGTTGCGGACACGCTCGCGCCGACGGTCAACATCGCGCTCGTCGATGTGGGCGTCGCCGACACCCGCTCCGAGGCCAAGGGCACCTTCGAGGCCAACCTCGGCCTCAAGGGCACCAACAAGACCGGCGCGACGATGGTCTCGACCGAGTATGACTCCTACTCCTTCGCGGCCAACGGCCCGCTCGGCGGCCTGTCGGTCTCCGTCATCAGCTCGGTCACCAACGTCGCGCGCTCCACCACGGGCACCACCGCAAAGGCGGGGCTCACGGGCACCGGCACGCTCGACGTGACGGGTTCGCTCAACATCATCGCGACCGGCGGCTCGAACGCCGAGACCCAGGGCCGCACGCCCAAGGTCGACATCAGCGGCTTCAAGGTCGCGGTCAACGACGTCAAGGCCACGCAGGGCGTGACCCAGGAGGCCTTCAGCACCTTCGCGGGAACGCTCACCACCTCCGGCCTCATCAACGTCACCTCCACGCTCGGCACGCGTGACAACCCCATCGACGCCACCGCCACGGTGGGCTCCTCCGCCGGCGCCAGCATCAGCCTCCTCGGCGTGACGGTCAACACCGCCGTTGCCGACAGCTCGTCGACCAACAACGCGTACGTGACCGGAACCGGAAGCGCGTCCACGAAGTACGAGGCCAGCAACATCACCGTCTTCGCCAGCACGTTTGCAAAGTCCCACGCATATGCCAAGACGGCACTCGCGGTCTCGCTCGCCACGAACGGCGACCTTGACGCGCACGCGTACTCCACCGACGAGGTCCACTCCTACGCCTCCGGCCTGACCCTCGACGCGACGCAGGACGTCACGATCAGCGGATACGCCAACGCCGACGTCATCGCGTCCGTCGAGACCAAGGGAGCCGTTACCGGCACCGCGATCTCCGTCCTCCGCTCGTATGCGGACATGGGCACCGAGAACAAGGCACAGACCGTCGACGCCTCCATCGACGAGAACACGGTCGTCATCGCGGGTCGCGACGTGATGCTCACCGCCAAGAACTACGGCAACGCGGAGGGCAAGGTCGACGGAGGCTCCACTATCTCGATCGTCGGCACGATCGACGCCAAGTTCGGGACCTACGCCAACTTCAAGACAGAGATCGGCGTTGGGGACGGCGCCAAGGTCAAGGCCGGCGGCAACGTCCTCATGAACGCGGACTCCAAGCCCATGCTCACCTCCAACGCGAAGGCCAGCAGCCTGGGCATCATCGTCTCGACCGCCAACACCTACGCCAACTCCACGGCAGACCTCGAGACCAACGCGACGATAGGCAAGGGCGCCGAGATTGCCGCCGACGGTGGCGTGAGCATCTTCGCCGGCGCCAGCATGGGCCAGTCGTCCATCTCGTCCGCGGACTCCAAGGGCTTCGTGGGCCAGGACGCGCTCAAGTCCGAGCTCACCATCAACCGCACCGTCACCACCACCATTGGTGCCGGCTCCAAGATCTCGGCCGACTTCGGCAACGTCGACATCCACTCCACCGCAGGCATCGACGACTACATCGTCACCGAGTCGAGCGCCTACGCGGGCGGCTTCGTGGGCATCGCCACCGTCACGACGAAGTCCACGATCGACTCCCAGGCCATCACGAACATCGAAGAGGGCGTCGTCATCGAGGACACCTTCGGCGAGGTGAGCATCTACTCCGACTCGTCCATGAAGTACTTCTACAACAACGCGTACGCCAACGCCTCGGCTGGGGGCGTGAGGCCGGATTCCAGCTCCACGACCAACCTGACGCTCAAGAGCATCCTCAACCTGGGCGAGTCCTCGATACCGTGGGGCGAGGATGGGGACACGGCGGTCAAGGAGACGAAGGAGACCGCCTACATCACGGGCGCCCACGTGAGGATCGAGACGATCAACAGCACGCTCAAGTTCGTCGACAAGACCTACTCTCGCGGCAAGGCAATCGCCGGCAACGTCGACGCGAAGAACAGGGTCACCCTTACCGTCGATGACGCCACCACGGTGCGCAACGCCGTCATCCGTGGATACGACACGGTCAAGGTGCAGTCGGTCATCGACCCGACCTACACCGCCGCCGGCGAGGGGTCGAACGGCAACAACGTGTACGTGCGCTCCTACGTGTCCATCTCCGCGGTCGGCGACGCCGACGCCAAGGCCTATATCGTCGAGGACTCCGCGCTCAACGCCACGGTCGACATGAAGGGCACCACCATCTATGGCGCCGACGTCGACGTCCTCTCCAGGAACAGGCTGAGCTACCAGGCGAGCTCCGACGGCTACCGTTCGTCCCTGCTCGCGAGCCTCGGCAGGTACACGAGCCTTCCCGACTCCGCCAACGTCACCTCGACGGTCGATCTGAAGGCCAACAAGTACTACATCGGCGACGCGGCGGCCGGCATCGTGATCGACATCGCCGGCACGGACGACGTGCCCGTGGTACGTGCCGTTGGCCTGCGCGGCGAGCGCAAGATCTGGACCGTCGTGAAGGGCGAGGGCGGCAACGTGCGCTTTGGCAGCATCGCCAACCCGCTTAAGGGCACGCTCGATGCCAAGACGGACCGCCTTGGCTGGACCAACACGGTTGCCATCGACGCATCCAGCGTCTACGACCAGAACATGATTCCGTACGTG
Organism: uncultured Atopobium sp.; assembly: GCA_946647055.1. The sequence goes on from CAMPCT010000012.1 coordinate 22,981, forward strand.
AAGGTCACCAACCGCACCAACCTCGACGTCTACCTCGGCTCCATCACCGTCGAGAACGTCAACTACCTCAACCCCTCCGTCAACGGGAAGAGTATCTCCAATGCCAACAAGACCGGCC
>CAMPCT010000013.1 GCA_946647055.1 uncultured Atopobium sp.
GCGCAGGGGACTCATAATCCCTGGGTTGGGGGTTCGAATCCCTCTGGGCCCACCACATGAGACGAGGTCAGCGGCTGTTGTCCGCTGACCTCTTTTGCTTTGCAAGTCCACATGCTCTCGGTCAGATGCCTGACGTTGTGTCGTTCGTCCCTCGCTTTTTTCGCACACAAGGGCTCCTTGTGCGAAAGCGGCGATTTTACCCCCATCTAGCTGCGGTTCTGTAATGCCTTCACACAAGCGGCCCTCTTGTGCGCAAATAACAAGGCAATGTTGCTAAATCGGTCGGGGCAAGGTAAGGCGTCGCCTACCAGAACACGCACTCCTCGTCGATGTCGTCGAGGGTGAGGCAGCCGCACATGGCCATGACGTCGAGAAGCTCCGCCGCGAGCTGGTCGAGATACCCACGGACGCCCTCCTCTCCCCCGCCATAGGTCGCCACGACGAAGGGACGGCAGGCAAGCACCGCGTCCGCCCCCAGCGCAAGCGCCCGGAAGACGTCGAGCCCGCTGCGGATGCCGCCGTCGACCAGGACCGTGAGCTCGTCGCCGACCGCAGCGGCAATCTCGGGCAGGACCTCGGCCGTGGCGGGTGTGCCGTCGAGGACGCGGCCGCCATGGTTGGAGACGACGATGGCGTCCACGCCCGCCTCAGCGGCCTTCTCGGCCCCCCAGGGGGTCATGATGCCCTTGACGATGAACGGAATGCCCTCACAGGCCTCCATGACCTCTCTCAGCGCCTCAGGCGACTTGGGGCCCGCAGGGGGGTTGAAGCCCTTGAGGAAGGGCAGCCCCGCCGCGTCCACGTCCATGGCGATGGCGATGGGAGACGACGCCTTGGCGAGCGCGAGCTTCTCCATGACCATGTCCTGCGACCACGGCTTGATGGTGGGGATCCCCACGCCACCCAGCTCGCCGATGAGCTCGCAGGCGAGGCGCATGATGTCGGGGTCCATGCCGTCACCGGTGAGCGCGATCGAGCCAGCGTCTGCCGCCGCCGTGAGGACGCAGCGGTTGTACGAGACCGTGTCGTAGTCGGGGCCGTAGTGGCGGTTGACGTCCCCGACGGGCCCCACGAGCACGGGCAGCGCGAGGTCGCGGCCAAAGAGGCTCATGGCACAGCTCGCCTCGCCCGGCTCGTAGATGGTGTCCATGTTGACACGGACCTGCTGCCACGCCTCGTAGTTGCGTATGGCGACCGTGCCCGACCCCTTTGCACCGGGACCCGGCATCTTGTTGGAGCAGGCGCGACCGTCGCACACCGGACAGGCACGGCACCACTCCCCCATCTTGCCCCTGGCGGCTCCTGCAAGCTCGGCGTACGACATGGCCTCTCCTCCCAAAAGAAAGGAGGGGGATGTGCTCCCCCTCCGATTCGTTAGTTCCTGCCTGCGGCAACCAGCTCGGCGAGCTTGGCGGCGATGTCATCCGCCGGCACGTCCTCTCGCTCCCCGGTGGCGCGAATCTTGAGCTCGACCGCACCGTTCTTGGCGCCGCGCTTGCCCACGACGACCTGGAACGGGAAGCCCATCAGGTCGGCATCGTTGAACTTGACGCCCGGACGCTCCTTGCGGTCGTCGACGACGACCTCGACGCCCGCGGCGGCCAGCTCGTCGGCCACGCGCTGGGCAAGCGGCCAGACAAGGTCGTCCGCCACGTCCAGCGGCACGACCTCGACCTCGTACGGGGCGATGGAGATGGGCCAGATGATGCCGTGCTCGTCGTTGCTCTGCTCGACGACGGCCTGGAGCGTGCGCGAGACGCCAATGCCGTAGCAGCCCATCTGGAACGGGCGCTCGACGCCATCCTCGTCGGCGAAGGTTGCGCCCATGGCCTCGGAGTACTTGGTGCCCAGCTGGAAGACCTGGCTCACCTCGATGCCACGGGCGGCATGCAGCGGCTTGCCGCACTTGGGGCAGGCATCGCCCGCAACAGCCGTCGCGAGGTCGAGCCACTCGGCGACCTCGAAGTCGCGGCCCGGACGGGCACCCTTGAGGTGGTAGCCCTCCTCGTTGGCGCCGATGAGCCAGCTCTGGGACTCGCGCAGGGAGACGTCGGCCACCACGCGGACGCGCGGGTCGCAGCCGACGGGGCCCATGAAGCCCTTGACCAGGCCGTATTCGGCCATCTGCTCTTCGTTCATGGCGTCATAGTGACCAAAGGCGTGCTCGGCCTTGACGTCGTTGAGCTCGTGGTCGCCGGGAAGCAGGCACAGGACCGGCGTCTCGTCCTCGGCGATGATGGCGAAGCTCTTGCGGCAGGCCTGCTCCGAGATGCCCAGGAGGTTCGCCAGGGACTCGATGCTGCCCTCGCAGGGGGTCTCGATGCGCTCGAGCTCGGTGCCGGGACCCTCCTCCCACGCGATGCCGACCGTGGCCGCCTCGTCGTCGGCGGCATAGCCGCAGTCGCACCACACGAGCGACGCCTCGCCGGCCTCGGCAAGCGCCATGTACTCGACGCTGGTGTCACCGCCGATCTGGCCCGAGTCCGCGACCACCGGCAGTGCCTTGAGCCCCACGCGCTCGCAGACGCGGGCATAGGCGGCCTTCTCGTCGTCATAGCTCCTCTGCATGCCCTCGACGTCACGGTCGAAGGAGTAGCCGTCCTTCATGATGAACTCGCGACCGCGCATGAGGCCAAAGCGGGGACGGATCTCGTCACGGAACTTGTCCTGGATCTGGTAGAGCGTGACGGGAAGCTGCTTGTAGGAACGCAGCTCGTTCTTGACGAGGTCGGTGAAGGTCTCCTCGTGCGTGGGACCCACGACGAAGTCGCGGCCATGGCGGTCCTTGAGGCGAAGCAGCTCGGGACCATAGACGTCCCAACGACCCGTCTCCTGCCAGATCTCGCCCGGGACGATCATGGGGACGAGCATCTCCTGGGCACCAATGCCCTCCATCTCGTCGCGGATGATGGCCTCGATCTTGCGGATGGAGCGCCAAGCGAGGGGCAGGTAGCTATAGAGGCCAGCGGCAGTCTTGCGGATCATGCCGGCGCGCAGCATCAGGCGATGGCTCGTCAGCTCGGCCTCGGCGGGGTCCTCCTTGAGCGTCGGGGCATAGAGCGACGACATCTTCATGTAGTTCTTCATGCGAGAGTCCTCTCATAGGTACGACACGTAATGCCAAACCCTTACTTTACGACAAAGCACGTGGACACAAGGGGCGAATGTGGGCAGAACGACCAATCAAACATCCAATCCGCCTCTAGGACTGCTCCTCCCCGGGAGCGTGGCCCGTGGCGTTCTGCCAGATCTCCTCGACGGAGTTGCCGGCGCCGATGCCGTTTCCTTGGTTGAACCACTCGTAGAAGAGGCCGGCCTCGATCGCAGCGGGGTTGAAGTAGTACACATCGGTGTACTCCAGCTCGTAGCTGATGTATGCCAGGGCATCCTTGCCGGAGGGCGTCCTGTAGGCTATGAGGAAGCCCTTCGTGTCCGGGTTGTCGAAGTTCCAATATATGGTGTCGACGATGTCGGCGGACAGGACGGCCAGCGCCGTGCTCTCCAGGGAGGGATACGGGTTGGCGAAGCGCATGGCGAAGATGCGAGGCGTGTCTCCGGCGAACGCGGGAAGCGAGCTGATCTCGTCATAGGATACCTTCGAGCGGTCCTCACGCATCACCCAGAAGTACCCGGGCAGATTGGCGTTCGCGAAGAGGTTGTTCTCGTCATCCCACACCCAGAGCATGAGTGGGAGGCGGTTCACGAGCTCCTCGCCCGTGAGACGGTCAAGGGAGGCCGCAGTGGGTATGTAGCGGAGCACGTACTCGCGGTCGTCGTATCCCGCCCCTCCGGGAAGATGGTGGACGAAGGAGAGAAAGTACTCGTTCTGTGGGTTGACGTCAAGCGCGGACGAAACCTCGGCGTCGCCATACATCGCGGCGCGCAGGTGCTCGTCATTGTCGATTATGACGACGTATACGGCATTGTCCTCATCGTGGAACGCAAGGGCCGTCATCTCCTTGCCGTTCGTGTCGACGTACCCGACGTAGGTGTCATCGTATTCCGCCCCGTCGTCGTCCGTGCTGTGGACGACGGCTGTCTCGATCACCTGCACTTCCGCGAACAGACTGTCCACGACGTCCTGCACCGAGGGATAGGTCGAGTCGTCGAGCCACAGGAACAGGCTCGCGTCGAGGCCGCTGGCATACCTGCCCATCTCGCGCACCTCGTCGGGCTCATAGAGGTCGTCGCCCTTGTAAACGCAGAACAACGTGCCGTTCTCGACGTTCTGAAGCGCCTTGGCGCCTTCGTCCCACTCCCATCCGCACCGCTCCAACAGGGAGGTAAGCTCGCCGACGGTCATCGTTCCGAGCGCGTAGGCGGTTGGGTTGCCCTGGCCGTCGAGCTGCCCACGGGTGGTCGCGTCAATAATGGACGCGAAGGGGCCAGAATCCTGCTCTGGCTCGGGTTCCGGCTCTGGCTCGGGCTCGGGCTCTGGCTCTGGCTCTGGTGCCACCTGCTCCTGCTCGACGGGCACCGGCTCCGCCACTTCCGGCTTTCCCTTGAGTCGCGGGATGACCACGACCAAGGCCACGATCGCGGCCGCAGCCACGCAGAGCGCCGCTATGGCGGGGACGGGAAGTGCCCTCTTGGCGGGACTCCCACCCTGCGGGGCGACAGCCATGGGATCTGCCTGCTGAGGCACGGGGGCAACAGGGGCCGGCGCGGCCTGCGGCAAGGGGTCGGTATCGACCGGGGCGACGTTCTGCGAGGTGGGCGCCACGGTTGTGCTTGGCACGAAGCCAGACGCGATGGCGGCCCCACACTTGGGGCAGAACGAGGCGCCGTCAGGGACTTGGTTGCCGCACTTCGAGCAAAACATGGGATATCCCTCCACGTGAGAGTCATGCCAGGAACGTGCCGTCCCAGTATGTCACATTCAGCTTTCGTGCAGTGCGACGCGCCGTCCGACGTCACCTATCGCCGAAGCGCGCCTCGATCTCCTCGAAGAGGGCGTCGACGATGTCCTGCTCGGCAACCTTGCGTACGACCTCGCCCTTGCAGAAGACCAGACCCTGGCCACGTCCGCAGGCAACGCCGATGTCGGCCGTCCTGGCCTCGCCGGGACCGTTGACCACGCAGCCCATGACGGCAACCGATATGGGCAGGGCCATGCCGTCGAGTCGCTCCTGCACCCGCTCTGCGATGCCGATGAGGTCCACCTCGGTGCGCCCGCAGGTGGGGCAGCTCACCAGCTCGGGACGGAGCCTGCGCATGCCCAGGGCCGAGAGCAGGTCCCAGCACACGTTGACCTCCTCCACGGGGTCCGCCGTGAGCGAGAGGCGCATGGTGTCACCGATGCCCTCCTCCAGCAGGATGCCGACGGCGCAGGCGTTCTTGACGGTGCCCTGACGCACGGTGCCCGCCTCGGTGACGCCAACGTGCAGGGGAACGTGCGGGAGCTCGTGGCTGAGCTTGCGGTAGGTGGCAAGGGTCGTCGTGACGTCGTGGGCCTTTGCCGAGAGGACGATGTCACCGAAGCCGCGTGCCTCGAAGTGTTCGACGAACGAGACTGCAGAGGCGACGAGCTTGTCGTCAAGCGTGAGGTCCTGGCGCTCGTCGAAGCGCTTGTCGAGCGAGCCGGCGTTGACGCCGATGCGGATGGGGATGCCGGCCTCCCCCGCCGCGTCGATGGCCGCGTCGACGCGGTCCCACGACCCGATGTTGCCGGGGTTGATGCGCATGCCAGCCGCCCCGTGACGTGCCGCCGCGATGGCAAGGCGGTGGTCGAAGTGGATGTCGGCGACCACGGGAAGCGGCGAGGCCTCGCAGATCGCCTGGAAGGAGTCGACTGCGTCGGCATGGGGCAGCGTCACGCGAATGATCTCGCACCCGGCGTCGGCAAGGCGACGGATCTGCCCGAGCGTCCCCTCGACGTCCGTCGTCTTCGTCGTGCACATGGACTGGACGCTCACGGGCGCCCCTCCCCCGACGGGGACGTTGCCCACCATGACCTGGCGGGTGAGGTTGCGTGCGCAGGTGCCATCGCTCATATGAGACCGCCTAACCGAGGAGAATCCTCATGATGTCGTTCCTGAGGACGAAGACGAAGACGAAGAGGAAGAACGCGAGGCCGACGAGGCTCACGGCGTTCTGGGCGCGCATGGAGAGTGGCTTGCCCATGGCAAGCTGGATGACCTCGATGAGGATCTTCCCTCCGTCGAGCGGTGGGATGGGAAGGAGGTTCATGAAGCCAAGCGACATCGAGACCGCCGCGGCGAGCATGAGCAGGTCGGCCAAGCCCGACGACGCCGCCTCCGACGCTGCCACCGAGATGCCGACTATCGATGACGACTGCTCGAGGACCTCCATGGTGTGCGTCGGCATGATGAGCCTGGCCACGAAGGAGACGACCATACCCATGTAGTTGAAGGCCGTTCGACAGGCCTCGAGGGGCGTGAGGTGATACATCTCCGTCGACGAGTAGATGCCCAGGTAGTCTTGGGGAACACCGTCCTCGAGGTCGACGTGGACGCTGATCTGCCGGCCGTCGCGCTCGACGACGACGTCGAAGTCGCGACCGACGCGCAGAGAGCCGTCAAGGGCGGGCCCCAGGTCCTCCCAGGTGGAGATGGCATGCCCGTCGACGCTCACGATGACGTCGCCCGCCCTGAGACCCGAGGCCTCGGCGAGAGATCCTGCCTCGACGCCGCCCAGGACGTTCTTGTTCGAGGCGACCTCGACGCCGACCAGGACGAGCGACAGGACCACGATGACGAGGGCGAGCGCGATGTTGACGGCGGGGCCGGCGGCGAGCATGGCGACCCGCTTGGGGAAGTTGCACCCCAGATACGTGCGCGAACGCTCGGAGTCGAGGAACTCCTCGGGAGAGGTGGGGATGGGACGGGGCTGGGCCTCGTCGGTCGAGCCCTTCCCTCCCAGGCGGTTGCCCCGGTCGTACTCGGTGAGCATGTCGCAGTCGCGGGGGATGGTCTGGAACTGCGTGGGCCACTCTCCCTGCGAGGGCTTCTCGCCCCGTGCGGGGTCGTAGTAGGGTCGAATCGACCCCCAGTCGGCGAGCATGGAGAGACAGCGATATGCCACGTCGAGGTCGCAGCCGACCTCGCGCGACACGACGTCAGCGGACACGCGCCCATGGCGCTGGACGCAGGCGAGCACGCCGGCAAGCGCCGGGTCCTCGTTTGACTCCATGCCACAGATGCGCGTGTACCCGCCCAGCAGGATGGGGGTCACGCCGATCTCGGTGCCATAGCGTCTGCTCTTGTGGGAGAGCCTCACCGGCGAGGGCATGCCGAGGAAGAACTCGGTCACGCGGACGCCAAAGACGCGGGCGGCGAGGTAGTGCCCGCCCTCATGCACGAACACGAGGACCGAGAGCACGACAAGGCCCCAGAAGAGCGCGGAGAGCGCGCCGAGGAGCATCGCCATCACTGCCCCATCGTCTCGAGGAACTCGCGCGCGAGGGCACGCGACCTACGGTCGACATCAGTGAGCTGGGCAAGCGACTCGACCGGTTCGGCGACCATCTCGTTCATGACGGCACCGACGACCTCGTCGATGGCGGCCAGCGAGCAACGCCCGTCGCGGAACGCCTTGTTGGCGACCTCGTTGGCGGCATTGAGCACGCAGGGCATCGTCCCGCCCACGCGGCCCGCCTCATAGGCGAGGCCAAGGCAGCGGAAGGTGTCGAAGTCGGGCGCAGCAAAGGTGAGCGGGCCCTCGGAGAGGAAGTCGAGGGGCTCCGACGGCGCGTCCCAGCGCTCGGGATAGCTGAGCGCGTACTGGATGGGGATGCGCATGTCGGAGGGTCCGACCTGGGCCTTCACGGAGCCGTCCTTGAACTCGACCATGGAGTGAATCTTGCTCTGGCGGTGGACGACGACCGTGATGTCATCGAGGGGCGTCGAGAAGAGCTGATGAGCCTCGAGGACCTCGAGGCCCTTGTTCATGAGCGACGCGCAGTCAACGGTGATCTTGGGACCCATCTTCCAGTTGGGATGGGCCAGCGCCTGATCGACCGTCACGCGCTCGAGCTGGGCGCGCGTCATGCCAAAGAAGGGCCCGCCCGAGCAGGTGAGCCAGATGCGACGCAGGGAGTCGAGGGGCTCGCCCAAAAGGCACTGGAAGATGGCGCTGTGCTCGGAGTCTATGGGGACGAAGTTGCCACGCCGCACGAGGGGCATCAGGAGGTCACCGCCCGCGACGAGCGACTCCTTGTTGGCGCAGGCGACGATCTTGTCGTTGACGATGCCCTGGTAGCTCACCCATATGCCGCTCATCCCCACGACGCAGACGACCACGCAGTCGACGTCGTCGAGCAGCGCGAGGCCAGAGACGGAAGTCTTCCCGTGGGTGAGCTCGCATCCGGCGGGAAGCTCCTGGAGGATGGGGTCGTCCACGTGGTCCTCGGACGCGACGGACACATGGCGCACGTTGAACTCGCGTGCCGCGGCGACGAGGAAGTCGGTGGACGAGTGGACCGAGAGGGCCGTCACCTGGAGCTTGTCGGGATGCTTTCGGCACACGTCGAGCGTCTGCCGACCCACGGAGCCGGAGCATCCGAGGATGGCGAGCCTCAGCGGGTAGTGCCGCTCGACATCACGTGTGACTACGTCGGCAATGCTCACAGGACGCCTCCGATACGCAAGATGAATTCGGCGACGACGCAGCCAAAGAGCAGCGAGTCGCTCCTGTCGAGCAGGCCGCCGTGGCCGGGCATGACGTTGCCGGAGTCCTTGACGCCGACGCCACGCTTGATGCGCGACTCGAAGAGGTCACCGAGCACGCCCGCGGCCCCCACGAGCACCCCCAGGGCGAGGCAGAGCGAGAGCTTGATGTCCACGGTATGGGTGAAGTAGAGGATGACCCATGCGAGGACGGCGCCCACCATGCCACCTGCAAAGCCCTCCCAGGACTTCTTTGGCGAGATGCGGGGTGCCATCTTGTGCTTTCCGAATCGCGTCCCGACGAAGAACGCGAGCGAGTCGCTCAGCCAGATGCAGCCGAAGACGGCAAAGGTGAGCATGAAGCCGGGGAAGCCGGGGTTCCAGGCGCGTATGTTGACGATGGACGAGAAGAGCAGGCCCGTGTACAGGGGAACGAAGAGCGTGACCGCCACGTCGAGGATGTTGATCTTGGGAATGCCCAGGTACCACAGGACGCAGGCGGCCGACAGCAGGAAGCACGCGATCTCGACGAAGTAGCCGGGAAGGACGCCGATGAGCGGGAAGGCGACCGCTGCCGTGAGGCCGATGACCTCGTTGGGCGTGCGGCCCGCAAGCCGCATCATGTGCATGAGCTCGGACGCGCACATCCAGGACATGACGGCGATGAGTATCGAGAGGACCGTGGGTCCCAGGTAGTTGCAGGCGATGACGGCGACGACGTAGATGAGCCCGGACGAGACGCGGGCAATGAGCTTCTCGGCCTTCGCACGGGCCTTCATCGAGCGCAGGTCGCCCTCGAGGCGCTTCTCCTCGCGGATCTCGTGACGGCGCTCGAGGCGCGTCGAGACCTCCTCGGGAGAGTCGGCCTCGTCGGTCTGTGCCTGCTCGACCCGGTTGGTCTGCTCGTCTGTCTCGCTCATGAGCTCCTCACTCCCCCGAACCTCCGGTCACGGCGCTGGAAGGCCACGATGGCCCTGAGGTACTCCCACTTGTCGAAGTCGGGCCAGAAGGTGTCGGTGACGTACATCTCGGTATAGGCAAGCTGCCACAGCAGGTAGTTGGAGAGACGCAGCTCCCCGGAGGTCCTGATCAGCAGGTCTGGGTCGGGAAGCCCCGCGGTGTACAGGTTCTCTGACACGAGCTCGGGCGTGACCTGTGTGGGATCGAGCTCTCCCGCGGCGACGCGCTCGGCGATAATCCGCGCGGCGCGGGCGATCTCCGCCCTCGACCCATAGTTGACGGCGAGGGCAAAGGTCATGCCGGTGTTCCCAGCCGTCTCGTCGAGGCCAACCCTGAACGTGTCGCGCGTCTTTGCGGGAAGGGCGTCGATGTCGCCCAGGAAGCGCAGGCGCACGTTCTCCTGGGCAAAGAGGGGCAGCTCCTTGATGAGCGTCTTTGCGAAGAGCTGCATGAGCAGGTCGACCTCATGCTGGGGCCTGTTCCAGTTCTCCGTCGAGAACGCGTATGCGGAGATTGCGTCGACGCCCAGGCGCACGCTCGTCGTCACGGTCTCGCGCAACGAGTCGACGCCGGCGACGTGCCCACGCGAGCGGTCGAGGCCCCGCGCCTTGGCCCAGCGGCCGTTCCCGTCCATGATGAACGAGACGTGCCGCGGGATGCGCGCGAGGTCCACGTCGCCCAGGGAGACGTCCTGTGGCGGGTTGGCATAGTAGCGCTCGAGCTTGTCGGCATCGAAAGGCACTTAGATCTCCATGACCTCTGCGGTCTTGGCCTTGAGCATGTCATCGACCTTGCTGACGTACTCGTCGGTGAGCTTCTGGATGGCCTTCTTCTCGCGGGAGAGGTCGTCCTCGGTGATCTCGCCCTCCTTCTCGAAGAGCTCGACCTCGTCGTTGGCGTCACGACGGATGTTGCGGATGGAGACCTTGGCCTGCTCGGCGTACTTGTTGCACTCCTTGACGAGCTCGCGGCGGCGCTCCTCCGTGGGCTTGGGGAACGGCAGGCGGATGCAGACGCCGTCATTGGAGGGAGTGATGCCCAGGTCGGAGTCCATGATCGCGCGCTCGATGGAGCGCAGGGAGCTCTTGTCCCACGGCTCGATGACCAGCATGGACGCCTCGGGGACCTTGATGCCCGCAAGCTGGACGATGGGGGTCGACACGCCATAGTAGTCGACGCGGATGTCGTCGAGCACATGGACGTTCGCACGGCCGGTGCGCACCTTCCCGAAGTTGTGCTTGAGGGAGTCTATGGTCTTGTTCATGCGCTGCTTGGCTTCGTCGGTGTACTCGCTCATGGTTACTCCTCCTCGACGACGGTGGTACCAACGGGAAGGCCGCGAAGGGCCTCGTCAAAGACGCGCGGCTGCTCGATGTTGAACACGATGATGGGCATCTTGTTGTCGTGGCAGAGCGCGGTCGCGGTGGCGTCCATGACCTTGAGGTCGCGGGTGAGGACCTCGAGGTAGCTGATCTTGTCGAACTTCCTGGCGTCGGGGTTGGTGACGGGGTCCTTGTCGTAGATGCCGTCGACCTTCGTCGCCTTCATGAGCGCCTCTGCGTTAATCTCGCATGCGCGAAGGGCGGCTGCGGTGTCGGTGGTGAAGTACGGGTTGCCCGTACCGGCGGCAAAGATGACGATGCGGCCCTTCTCGAGGTGGCGCGTCGCACGGCGCCTGATGTAGGGCTCGCAGATGGCACGCATGGTGATGGCGCTCATGACGCGGCACTCCATGCCGTTGCGCTCGAAGACGTCCTGGAGGGCGAGCGCGTTCATGACCGTGGCGAGCATGCCCATGTAGTCGCCCTGCGCGCGGTCCATGCCGGTGGCGGCACCGGCGAGGCCACGATAGATGTTGCCGCCGCCCACGACGACGGCCAGCTCGGCGCCGTTCTCGTAGACGGGCTTGATGGCCTGGGCGAGGTTCTCGAGCATCTTGGGGTCGATGCCGTAGTCTCCGTCCCCAACCAGGGCCTCTCCGGAAATCTTGAGGAGAACCCTCTTGTACTTGTACTCGGACAACTGAGACCTCCCAGCACTCAGGGCGTCAAACAAGACACCGCCACATATCAATCCACAATTCTAGCAGAGCATCGCGCGGCCCCTCCACCCATTGCACATTGGACACACAAGCACAGATATGCCATGGGCTTTTGGCGATCCCCATCGGGTCGTGGGCACGGAACGAAAGAGGGGGCCGGCACCCGAAGGTACCGGCCCCCATCAGGTCCATGCCTGTGCGCTACTCGCCAAAGGCGACGCGGTCGAAGGCGACGACGGAGATGTTGTCGCCGACGCTCTTGGAGACCTTGGCGGCAAGGTCGGTGATGGAGAGGGAGCCATCCTTGATGAAGGCCTGGTCGACGAGGCAGCGCTCCTTGAAGAAGGCCTGGAGCTTGCCGGTGGCGATGCGCTCCTGGATGGCCTCGGGCTTGCCGGAGTCGGCAGCCTGCTGCTTGTAGATGGCCATCTCGCGGGCGACGACGTCGGCGGGGACGTCATCGCGGGTGCAGGCGATCGGGTCGGCAGCGGCGACCTGCATGGCGACGTCGTGGGCGAAGGCCTTGAACTCGTCGTTGGCGCCGGTGGCCTCGTTCTCGAAGCCAAACTCGGCGAGGACGCCCAGCTTGCCACCGAGGTGGATGTAGCTGTTGAGGGCGCCGTTCTCGACGGAGCGACGGACGAAGCGGACGATGTTCATGTTCTCGCCGATGACGTGGATCATCTCGGTGAGCGCGGACTCGACGGTCTCGCCATCGAGCTCGCAGGCCTTGAGGGCCTCGACGTCGGCGGGATCGTTCTCGGCGACGACCTTGGCGATCTTGGCGGCGAAGCCGGTGAACTTGGGGTTGGTGCCGACGAAGTCGGTCTCGCAGGAGACGACGGCGAGGGCGCCGACCTTGGCGTCATCGGAGACGTAGGCGGCGACGGTGCCCTCGTTGGTGGCACGGCCGGCCTTCTTGACGGCCTTGGCAAGGCCCATGGTGCGCAGGACGTCGACGGCCTTCTCGATGTCGCCATCGGCCTCGACGAGGGCCTTCTTGCACTCCATCATCGGGGAGTCGGTCATCTCGCGGAGCTGCTTGACGAGGGCGGCGGTAATCTGAGCCATGGTGTGGATCCTCTCTCTCACGGTCGGGCAGGCGCCCGGAATCGTCTGGTTACTCGGCGGAAGCCTCGGTCTCGGCAACGGCCTCGGTGCCGGCCATCTCCTCGACGGAGATCTGCTCCTGGCCGGAGCCGGCAAGCACGGCGTCGGCCATGAGCTCGCACATGAGGGCGACCGAGCGGATGGCGTCGTCGTTGGCGGGGATGCCGTACTCGATGTCATCGGGGTTGGAGTTGGTGTCGAGCAGGGCGACGACGGGGATGTGCAGGCGCTTGGCCTCCTTGATGGCGAGCTCCTCGCGCTTGGTGTCGACGACGAAGATGGCCTTGGGGAGGGCCTTCATCTTGCGGACGCCACCGAGGTTGCGCTGCAGCTTCTCGAGCTCCTTGGTGAGGACGGCCTGCTCCTTCTTGCCGCGCTTGGCCATGTCGCCGCTCTCGACCATGGCCTCGAGCTCCTCCATGCGGTCGATGCGCGAACGGATGGTCACGAAGTTGGTGAGCATGCCGCCGAGCCAGCGCTGGTTGATGTAGGGCATGGAGCAGCGGTCAGCCTGCTCGGCGATGGACTCCTGGGCCTGCTTCTTGGTGCCCACGAAGAGGACCTCGCCGCCCTTGGACGCGACGTCCCTCAGGAAGGAGTACGCGGCGTCGGCGTTGATGATGGTCTGCTTGAGGTCGAGGATGTAGATGCCGTTGCGCTCGCCGAAGATGTAGGGACGCATCTTGGGGTCCCAGCGGCGCGTCTGGTGCCCGTAGTGGCACCCGGCCTCGAGCAGGGTCTTGATGGTGATCTTTGCAGCCATTTCTACCTCCGTTTGGTTGGCCTCCGCGCGGGTCAACCCAAGGATGACCACCCGGGATTTCCGGGCACCGGGCCACCTTGGTCGCCGCACGTGCGATGTTGGTGCTGGCTTATGCACAGCAATCGAGAAGTATAGCAGCAAAACAAGGGCCGTGACCTGCAATTTGGAATGAGGATGCAGGCTTCACATCATCTGCTCGTTCGGCCCTCAGGCACGCGGGTGGGCCTGTCGGGTCGCCTCCTTGAGGCGGCCTATCGAGAGATGGGTGTAGATCTGCGTCGTCGAGAGGCTCTCGTGCCCGAGCATCTCCTGCACGCTGCGCAGGTCGGCGCCGCCCGAGAGCACGGAGGTCGCGAAGGTGTGCCTCATGGCGTGCGGTGTGACGCCGGCGTCGATGCCCGCCTGGCGCACGCGCAGCTCGAAGCGCTTGCGCAGCGCGTCGGCGGTCATGGGGTTGCCACGGCTCGACACGAAGAGGGCACGCGTGCCGGCATGCCTCCCGCATGCGAGCAGGTTGGGCCTCGCACGGAGCACGTACTCCCTGACCGAGTCGAGCGCGGCCTGGTACACGGGCACGATGCGCTCCTTGGAGCCCTTGCCGAAGAGCCTGACCTGGGCCTGCGGGAAGTCGACGTCGTCCAGCGTGAGGGAGGCCACCTCCGAGATGCGGGCGCCCGTGGCGTACATGAGCTCGATCATCGCGCGGTCGCGCAGGTCCGCGTCCTCGTTCCCGGCACACGCGTCGATGAGCTGGAGCGCCTCGGAGTCGACCATGGAGAGCGGGAGCGTCCGTGCGAGCTTGGGGCTGGCGATCGCCGCCGCGGCGTCGCTCGTCGTCTCGCCCTCGTGGACGAGCCAGCGATAGAGGGAGCGAATGGCCGAGAGCCTCCGGTTCATCGTCCGCGAGGAGTATCCCGCACGCGTCTGCTCGGCGAGGTATCCGCGAAGCTGGCGATGCGTCACGGAGAAGGGCTCGATGCCCTGCCTGCGCACCCACTCGAGATATGATCCGAGGTCGGAGGCATAGGCCTTGACGGTGTTCTCGGAGAGGTTGCGCGCAACCGCGATATGGCGCAGGAAGGCGTCGATATCCGCCACGAAGCGCTCCTGGCGCTCAAGCCTGGTCTCGTCCCCCCGCACGTCAGGCATGCGCCGGTCCCCCGTCCGAGGGTCCGGGACAGCCAAGTTCCGGCCGGGTTGCCAGGTACGCGTCGAGGTCCTCGAGCGCCCGCCTCGAGAAGCGGGCGAAGCGGTCCCGCTTCTTGAGGCGCGGGCCTCCCAGCGGCGGGAAGAGCCCATAGTTCACGTGCATGGGCTGGTAGTCCTCGGTGGACGGGTCGGTCGCATAGGCGACGAGCGAGCCCAAGGCCCCCGTGCCAGGGAGCAGGACGGGCTCCGCGCCGGCAAGGTCGCACCAGGTGTTGAGGGCGGCGAGCAGGCCCGACGCGATGGCCTCGACATAGCCCTCGGTGCCGGTGATCTGCCCCGCGAGCCTGACGCCCGTGCCGGGGATGGCGAAGGTGCGGTCGAGGACGTGCGGCGAGTCCACGAAGGAGTTGCGGTGCATGACGCCATAGCGGAGGAACTCCGCGTTCTCGAGGCCGGGAATCATCCTGAAGACGCGCGCCTGCTCGGGCCAGGCGAGGTTGGTCTGGAACCCCACGAGGTTGTAGGCGGCTCCCGCCGAGGTCTCGGGCCTGAGCTGCACGACGGCCCAGGGACGCCTGTCCGTACGGGGGTCGACGAGCCCCACCGGCTTGAGCGCCCCGAAGCGCAGGGTGTCGATGCCCTTGCGGGCGACCTCCTCGACGGGTTGGCAGGCCTGGAAGAGGTCGCGCGTGTCGAAGTCGTGGGCGATGACGCGGCGGGCCTCCACGAGCTCCTTCCAGAACGCCTCGTAGGCGTCACGCTCGAAGGGGCAGTTGAGGTAGTCGCCACCCTCGGTCCCCTCGTAGCGGGACTGGGCGAACACGACGTCGCGGTCGATGGACTCGGCGTCGACGATGGGTGCCGCCGCGTCGTAGAACGAGAGGGAGTCGCTTCCGACGGCCTTGCCGACCTGCTCGAAGAGCGCCTCCGAGCAGAGCGGCCCCGTGCAGATGACACACCTCCCGTCAGGGATCTCGGTCGCCTCCTCGCGAACCACCTCGATGAGGTCGTTCGACTCCACCTCCTCGGTGACGCGGGCCGAGAAGCGCTCCCGGTCGACGGCAAGGGCGCCACCCGCGGGAACCGCGCACTCGAAGGCGATGGGCAGAAGCCTCGAGCCAAGGCGGCCGAGCTCCTGCTTGAGAAGGCCTGCGGCACTCTCGAGGCGCGTCGCCTTGAGGGAGTTCGAGCACACGAGCTCGGCGAATCCCCCCGTGTGATGGGCGGGCGTCATGTGGACGGGACGTTGCTCCACGAGGCGCACGCGCACACCGCGCGACGCAAGCTGAAGCGCGCACTCGCTGCCCGCAAGACCTGCGCCAACAACGGTGACGACCTCATCGAACCGCGTCATTCCCATGTGAACCTCCCCCGTCGGGCGTCCGTTCCCCCTGACGGCCCCGCCTGGTCTCCCCTCCTCAGGTAGGCCTCGCGCGTGGGCGAGTACCTCCCGTCGGGAAGCCTGGTCACCAGGCCGTCGGCCTCGTACTCGACGAGCTTGCGGACCATGTCGAGGACGTTCTCGCCCAGGCGCGTCGCCAGCTCGTCGGGTCGCATGGGGTTAGAGATGAGGGCGGTCATGACCCTCCCCCACGTCGCCTCGGCGCCTCGCTCCCCAGCAAGTCGCAATCTACCATATTCCAGCGAGATGCACGTCTCAAGCGCCTGTTCGTCACATATGACCGAGGCCCCCTGCGAGATGAGCATGTTCGTCCCGCGCGACGAGGGGGAGAAGACGGAACCAGGTGCCGCATACACCGACCTGCCGAGTTCCGCGGCGGCGTTCGCGGTGCTGAAGGTTCCCGAGGGCACGCCCGCCTCACAGACCATGAGCGCCTGTCCCAGGGCCGCGATGACCCTGTTGCGCTTGGGGAACGTCCACGTGCTGGGGCCGGTCCCCCATCGCTCGATCGATATGACCGACCCACGGTGCGTCACCGCGTCCTCGAAGACGTCGCGGGACGTCGAGGGATACACGCGGTCCGCACCGACCCCCGAGACCACCACGACGCGCCCGCCCTCGTCGAGGGCTGCCCTGAGCGCTGCCCGGTCACAGCCCATGGCCCCTCCCGAGACGACCGTGAGCCCGCACTGCGCGGCGATCCTCCCCGCCATCTCGGCGATGGCCAAGCCGTAGGGCGTCGACCTCCGCGCCCCGATGATGGAGAGGAAGGGGCCCTCGAGCGACGTCTGGTCCCCCCTCCCGTAAATCCGGTCCGGAGCTCCGTCGAGCTCGCTCACGGCCTCTGGCCACGCCTCGTCCCCGGGCACAAGTTCCCAACGGTCTCCCACGTCAGCCCCCTCATCGCGACGAGCGGGTCCTATACCCGCAGGCCTCCATGACATCCTCGACGCTCACCAGCTCGTGCTCGGCGAGGTCCGCTATCGTTCGCGCGACGCGCGACGAGCGCACGATGCCCCTGCCGCCCATGGCGAGTCTCGACGACACGTCGACGAGCACCTCGCGAGCGCTCGGCTCAAGCTCCCTTGCCAGGTCTCCCCCGCCCTCGGACCGTCCCCTGCGCGACTCCCGCCACCTCCTGAACTCGATGGCCGCCATGACCTGGTCGCGCATCTGCGCCGTTCCCATCCCCTGGCTCCCCTCGACGACGTCGCGGGAGCGGGGACGTGCGACGTCCACCTGCATGTCGATGCGGTCCATGAGCGGTCCTCCCACCCTCCCCAGATAGCTGTCGATCATCGCAGGCGAGCAGCGGCACTCGTGACCCGGGTCCCCGTAGTGCCCGCAGGGACAGGGGTTTGCCGCAGCGACGAGCAGGAAGTCTGCAGGAAACGCATAGACGCCGTCGACGCGCACGATGCGGACCTCGTGGTCCTCCATGGGCTGGCGTAGGCTCTGAAGGGCTCCCCGGCCAAACTCGGGAAGCTCGTCCAGGAACAGGACGCCCCTGTGCGCGAGGGATATCTCGCCCGGCAGGACCGGCCTGCCCCCTCCCACCAGTCCCGCGTTCGAGATCGAGTGATGAGGCGCCCTGAAGGGGCGCGTCCCGCGCGCTATGTCATCGACGGGAAGGCCCGCCACCGAGTGGATGAGCATGACCTCGCGCAGCTCGTCCTCCTCGAGCGGGGGGAGGATGGTGGGCATGCGCTTGGCGAGCATGGACTTTCCTGCGCCGGGTGGCCCCATCATGATGACGCCGTGCCTCCCGGCCGCCGCTATGACGAGGGCACGCTTGGCCACCTCCTGGTCATAGACCTCCGCGAAGTCGAGCGTGGTCCCCTCGTCGGCCACGGCCGTCTCGGACTTGCGCTGCGGGGACGGAACGAGGGCGTCACCTCCCCTCATGAGGTCGGTGATCATGTCCAGGCGCACCGGTCGGGACGCACCGCCGCCCTCTCCTCCCCTCCCGGTCACGAGCGTCAGGCCCTGGGTTCGGGCGAGGGCCTCGTAGGCCACCTCGCCGCGCACCCCATAGACGTCCCCGTTGAGCCCCAGCTCGCCCACGAGGAGGCAGTCGTCGAGGAACTCGCACGGTATCTGGTTGGTCGCGGCGAGGATCGCCGCCGCGATGGGCAGGTCGAAGCCGGTACCGGTCTTCTGCATGGCCCCCGGCACGAGGTTGACGTAGACGCTCAGGCGCGGGAGCTCGAATCCGCAGGACTTGAATGCGTTGCGAATGCGGTAGCCGGATTCGAGCACCGTCGTGCCCGGAAGGCCCACGATCTTGATGCCTGGTATGCCGCCCGTGGCGCTCACCTGCACCTCGACGGGGATGGCCTCGATGCCCCTGATGTTTGCGGCATGCACGCTCTGGGGTGTGAACGAGCCCATCAGTCCTCCCAGCAGAACGCCGAGACGAGATGCCGCACGCGTGCGGTGTGCTCGGCGATGATGTTGAGGGCGATGACGTCGAAGCGCACGTACTCGAGCTCGAGGTGAGTCGCAAGGTACATGAGGGCGAGCATCTTGTAGCGTTGCCGCTTGCGGTTGTCCACGGCAAGCTCGGGCATGAGCTCGGGCTTGTCACTGAAGTCGAGGCGCGTCTTGACCTCGACCAGGACGACGCCGCCGGCCGTGTTGTCGGGCTCGTCGCCCGGCTTTCGGGCGATGATGTCGACCTCCCCGGCAGAGCACTCCCAGTTGGTCTCCAGGATCTCGTACCCCCGCCGCTCGAGGTAGGAGGCCGCGATGCGCTCCCCCTCCCTGCCAATGTCATGGGCCGAGTACTCCGAGAACAACCTCCCGTCGCTGCCGCGAGCCCCGCCAAAGGCGTCCTGCTTGGTTCCGTTGCAATTCATGCGTCTCCCTTCTCCGTCTGGTGTGGCGAAGGGTAGGACGGGGCATCTTGCAAAAATGAGTGACCGTGCAGACCATGCGCATGCAAGGTCCCAACAAGCGCGCATGCAAGGTCCTGACAGGCGCGCTCAGGGGCGCAAATCGCATGAACAACGACGTAGGTTGCGCATTCCTGCCGTATGCGGGGTCATTCTCCGAATCCGCAATTCCGACAAGACTCGGGCTCAGAAGAGCGTGGGCTCGGGGAGGAAGTTCGAGCAGAAGCTCGCCCGATGCACCGGGCACAGCCCATGCTCCCGGATCGCCGCGATGTGCTCTGCGGAGCCATAGCCCTTGTTCTCGGCAAAGTGGTAGGCGGGGTACTCGGCGTCGAGGGCGACCATGAGCGCGTCGCGGGTCACCTTGGCGACGATCGACGCCGCCGAGATGCAGGCGACGGTGGCGTCGCCCTTGACGACGCATCGCTCACGAGGGTGCACGTGGACGGGGTTGCCGTCGATGAGGACGGCGTCGGGGTCCACCCCGGTGTCGTCTATCGCCTGGCGCATGGCATGACGCAGGGCCACCGCCATCCCCAGGGCGTCTATGGACTCGGGCTGCACATGCGCGATGCCTATCGCATGAGCCACCTCGGCGATGCGCGCGGCGACCGCCTCGCGTCGCGACGGGCTCATCTTCTTCGAGTCGTTGAGTCCCTCGATGCGGGGCTCCGGGGGAAGCCATACGGCGCAGACCGTGAGCGGTCCGGCCAAGGGGCCCCTCCCCACCTCGTCGATTCCCAGGACGACGCCGTCGCCTCCCAGCTCCGCCATCCGCTCGTAGAGGGCTCCGACCCTCTCTTGCTCAGCCCTCTCGCGCTCCTGCCTTCGCAGCGCCGACCCGACGGCCGAGCGGACCTGCGCGCGGGGGTCGTCGGCATAGCGTTCGCAGAGCCGCCCCAACTCGTCCGCGGGCGCGCTCGCTATGAGCGCGGCTATCTCACGTGCCGTCGTGGCTCGCACCGATGTGCCTCCTTGCCAGGTTTGGTCAGCTCATGTGAAGCCTACACGAAAAGAGGGAGGCCGTCTTGCGACGGCCTCCCCGGACTTCCCTATGAGGGGTCTTAGCGCTTCTCGCGGATGCGAGCGGCCTTGCCCACGCGGTCGCGCAGGTAGTAGAGCTTGGCGCGGTGGACGTCGCCGTGACGGACGACCTCGAGCTTGGCGATCTTGGGGCTGTGCAGGGGGAAGGTGCGCTCGACGCCGACGCCAAAGCTGATCTTGCGGACGGTGAAGGTCTCGCGGGAACCGGCGCCGCTCATGCGGATGACGTCACCCTGGAAGACCTGGATGCGCTCGCGGTCGCCTTCCTTGATGCGATAGTGGACCTTGACGTTGTCGCCAACCTTGACGGCAGGGATGTCCTCCCTGATCTGCTGGCGCTCGATGGCACGAATGTAATCCATTTTCTGTCCTTGTCTCTAGAGGTGCCGACGCTCCTGCGAACGACACATAGCTTCACACACGAGGTATCAGTATAGGCGACTTGACCTGCATGGGCAACCAGAATGAAAAGTCATGAGTACTCCATGACCTCCCCCGCGCCGCCTCAGATGCACAGGCCCACCACGACCCCCTGCCCCATATCGGGCTGCGCATACGAGTAGGGGTAGCCGCTATCCATGGCGCAGTAGAAGTACCTGCCCTCGAGGTTCTCGTACACGAAGAAGAAGGCGGACCGATACCACCAGGGAACGGCGGACCCCTGCCATGTCCTCACGAGGATGCCCGAGGGGTCACCGTGCGAGTGGACGCCCCCATCCCTGAAGAGCTGGTACTGCATGCCCTCCGCGTTGGCGACGTCATCCCAGTACGAGTATGCCGGGGAGTATTCGGTCGCAAACCAGTCGATGGTGCCGCACACCTCGGTGGCGGAGGGCACCCAGAGGGAATCGGAGGTCACCGTGACCTGCGAGGCATCCGAGGCGGACCCCACGTTGTTGGTGTGCTTGTCGACGGGGCGTACGACCTGGCGTAGGTCCTCGGGGAGCAGCGCCATCCCGTCGGTGGCGAGCCAGGAGCGCAGGTCGGACCCCTCCCAACCACCGGCGTTGTCGCCGTTCGCGTTCATGGGTCGGAGGGCTATGGCGGCGTCCGACACGAGGGTCAGGCCCGCGGTGCCGCCACCGGTCAGGGTGTCATGGCAGATTCCCGCTATGACGAGACCGACTTGCGTGCCGTCGGTCAGCGTGATGGGACAGACCTCGCCGGTGAGCGACCCGTCCTCGTTGACGAGCCCGTAGGAGGCCGCGACGGCAACCGAGGCCTCCCCGCCCCCGGCCGCAGCGATCTCGTCGGATATCGTCGAGAGCTCCGCCCAGGTATGCCCGGCGAACGCCGGTGGGGTCGGGACGACGACCTCCTGCTCGGGCGCGGGCTCGACGGCAGGGGTCTCGGGAGCGTCGGGAGTGGCTTCCGGCCCCACGAATATGCCCAGTGAGGCGAGGATGGCCATGACCCCCACGCAAAGCACCGCGAGCGACAGGAGGACCTTGAGGCAGCCCCCCAGGCCCAGCCCTCCTTCCCTGTCCATGGGCACTCCTCTCATTGCCAGGTGCGAACGGACCCATGCTACCACGCTGGCGAAAAGAAAAGGGAGGGACCCGAAGGCCCCTCCCCGTCACGCACTGTTACCACAGACTACTTGTCGCGGTGGTTGGCGCCGCCGTTGGCGGTGAGCTTGGCCTGGGCAGCCGCAAGGCGCGCGATGGGCACGCGGAACGGCGAGCAGGACACGTAGGTCAGGCCGAAGTTGTAGTACACGTCGATGGACTCGGGGTCGCCACCGGTCTCGCCGCAGACGCCGAGGTCGAGCTCGGGCTTGGTGCCACGGCCACCGTCGACGGCCATCTTGACGAACTTGGCCACGCCGGGGTCGATCGTCGCGAACGGGTTGGACTTGACGATCTTCTGGTCGAGGTAGAGCGGCATGAAGGACGCCTCGACGTCGTCACGGGAGAAGCCGAGGACCGTCTGCGTGAGGTCGTTGGTGCCGAAGGAGAAGAAGTCGGCGTAGTTGGCGATCTCGTCGGCGACGACGCAGGCGCGCGGCAGCTCGATCATGGTGCCGATGGGGATGTCGAGCTTGACGCCGTACTCGGCCTCGG
>CAMPCT010000014.1 GCA_946647055.1 uncultured Atopobium sp.
CATGTCATTCCTGAGGGAGCTGTTCGGTACCGAGAGGCCCATCCTTGGTCTGCTTCACCTGCGCCCGCTTCCCGGAGACCCCTTCTACCCCAACGATGGCACCATTGACGACGTCATAGCTGCCGCCGAGGCCGACCTCGCAGCGCTGCAGGCTGGAGGCGTCGACGGGGTGCTCGTCACCAACGAGTTCAGCCTCCCCTACCAGAGCCACGTCTCCCCCGTCACCACCGCCGCCATGGGTTGTGTCATCGGTGCCATCAAGAGCCAGTTCACGGTTCCCTTTGGCGCCGAGGCCATCTATGACGGCGACGCCACCATGGACCTGTGTGCGGCCACTGGGGCCGCATTCACGCGCTGCGTGTTCACCGGTGCTTGGTCGGGCGACGGCGGCATCGTGAACCGCGACATCGCCCACACCCTGCGTCACAAGCACGACCTGCGCCTCGACGACCTCAGGCTCTTCTACTTCATCACCAGCGAGGGCGAGCGCAACATTGGAGGTCGCGACGCCGTCGAGATGGCGGGCTCGCTGCTGTTCAACGTCCGACCGGACGCCTACGTCGTGGGCGGCTCGGGCCCCGGCCGCCCCGCGACCACCCAGCTCTTCCACGACGTCGTGGCGGTGTCCGGCGACGTGCCCGTGGTCTGCGGCACCGGCTGCCGCGAGTCCAACGCCGCCGAGGTCCTCTCGGTGTGCTCCGGCGCCTTCGTGGGATCCGCCTTCAAGCGCGATGGCGTCTTCGAGAATCCCATCGACCAAGAGCGCGTCGCCTCGTTCATGAACGTGGTGCGCGACGTCCGCGGAGAGGAGTAACCCATGGCACGCTACTTCATCGGCATTGACATCGGCACCGGAGAGACGCGCGGCGCCCTCATCGACGAGACCTGCAAGGTCGTGGCAAGCGAGGCCGTGCGCCACAACGTGTCCAACCCCAAGCCCGGCTGGTTCGAGATGGACCCCGAGACCGAGTGGTGGCCCGAGTTCTGCCAGGTGAGCCACTCGCTCATCGAGAAGGCGGGCATCTCGCCCGACCAGATCGGCTGCGTGGGCCTCTCGTGCATGGGCTGCGACTGCATCCCCGTCGACGCCGAGGGCACCGCCCTCTCCAAGGCCATCCTCTACGGCGTGGACTCCCGCGCCACCGGCGAGATGGCCGAGCTCGCCCAGATGCTGGGCGACCGCGCCGATGAGGTCATGGGCCACGAGATCTGCACCAGCGACATCGCGCCCAAGATCATGTGGTTCAAGAACAACATGCCCGAGGTCTGGGCGGCCGCCGACAAGTTCCTCACCGGTTCGAGCTACCTCTGCGCCAAGCTCACGGGCGAGTTCACCATCGACGTCTACCTGGCCGAGGAGTTCATGCCCTGCTATGACGGCACGACATGGGAGGTCGACGAGGCGGGCTGCGCGGGCATCTGCCGCCCCGACCAGATGGCTCGCGTCATGCACGCCACCGACATCGCCGGCACCGTCACCGCTCGCGCCGCCGCCGAGACGGGCCTTGCCGAGGGCACGCCCGTGCTGGTGGGAACCGGAGACTCCGGCGCCGAGGCCATCTCGACCGGCATCTTCCAGCCGGGCGACATCATGGTCCAGCTGGGCTCCACCGCCTTCTTCGTGTGCATGACCGAGGAGCTGGTCAACGAGCCGCGCCTGTGGCCGGGCACCTTCATCATCCCCGGCACCTACTCGCTGTGCGCGGGCACCAACACCGCCGGTGCCCTCACCAAGTGGCTCCGCGACGTCGCCTACCAGGACGCCAAGGCCGCCGAGGAGGCCGGTGGTCCCAATGCCTTCGCCGTCATGGCCGAGGAGGCCGCGAGCGTCCCGGCCGGCGCGGAGGGCCTCGTGTGCCTCCCCTACCTCGCGGGCGAGCGCACCCCCATCAACGACCCCGAGGCACGTGGCATGTTCTTTGGCCTCACCACCAACCACACGAGGGCGCACCTGTCCCGCGCCGCCATCGAGGGCATCTCCTGCACCATCGCCCAGCACTTCGACGTCATCGCCGAGAACGGCGTGCAGCTCAAGAAGGTCATGTGCGCGGGCGGCGGCACCAAGAACGAGGTCTGGCTGCAGTGCGTGGCCGACATGATCGAGCGTCCGGTGGCGGTCTCTGAGGTCACGATCGGCTCCGCCTACGGCGACGCCCTCATGGCCACCCTGGGCGGCGGCGCGTTCTCGAGCTGGGCCGAACTCGACGAGGCGGTCAAGCCCGCCCGCGTCTACGAGCCCAACCCCGACAACTTTGCCACCTATCGGGCCCTTCGTGACCGCTTCAGGAGACTCTACGAGGCGAACAAGGAGATAATGCACGAGAGGTAACCCAGACAGAGGCCTGGACAAAGGTAACAGGTACCTTTGTCCAGTGAGGAGGAAGCATGGGAGAGGGCAAGTCCAAGA
Source organism: uncultured Atopobium sp. (assembly GCA_946647055.1). The sequence goes on from CAMPCT010000014.1 coordinate 2,408, forward strand.
AGTGCGTCATCTGCGGCGAGAAGACCGAGCAGGTCGCGACCGTCTACCTCGGCCATGAGAACCGCAGCAAGGGCGGACGCGTCTCCATGGACTACAAGCAGCTCAGCAAGCCCGTCTGCGAGAAGTGCGCCTGCGAGCGCCATGACAAGGACCCGCTGCGCTGGCTCTTCCCCCTCGTGCTCCAGCTTGGCTGGTTCGAGCTGGTGAGGGCTGGTCACACCTTCCTCGGCTACATGGGCATGCTCTTTGCCATCTATGGCCTCTACAAGCTCGTCACCAATCTCGGCGAGCTCCTCTGGCGCAAGCTCAAGCCCGAGCAGGAGCCTCCCAGCTGGCTTGCGGGCCCCGAGACCATGGCCGACCTTGCAAGCGAGTGCCTCAAGCATCACCTCAAGGGCGAGTACGTGGGCACCTCGGAGCATCTCGAGACCATTCGCGAGTTCGAACGCCACACGGCATCCAAGGGCTAGGACTGGACAAAGGTACCTGTTACCTTTGTCCAGTCACGAGCTCGAAGCTGAGCGTGACCGGGTTGTGGTCGCTGTAGGCAAAGCCCGCGTCCACGTTGGTCGCCGTCGCATGGACGTTGTCGCTCACCACGAAGCCGTCGACCGTCACGGTGTAGTTGACACCCGGCTCGTAGGGGATGTCGGGCCCACGGCAGGTCGCGACATCGGCGAGGTTCTCGGCAACCACGACCGAGAATCCCTCGGGCAGCAGGTCGTCGTCAAAGGTCGACACCCAACTGGGGATGAGCTGTTCGCTGGGGTAGAGGTCGACCGAGCCGGCCAGGGCATGGTTCCAGTCCCCACCAACGATGACGTAGTTGCCCGCGGCACGCTCGTCGGCCATGAAGCCGCAGAGCAGGTCGAGCTGCTTGGCACGGTAGACGCCACCGGCGTCATAGGCACTCATGTGGCTGTTGACCAGCACCAGCTGATGACCGTCACTCGTTGGGTAGCGCGTCACCATGAAGCAGCGATCGAGGTCGAAGTACTTCCAGGGGAAGCTCTCGTCGATGGGGTAGCTGCGCCGCACGACCTCGGAGGCAGCATGGTTCGAGAGGGTGAGCAGCCCGGCGCTCACGCGACCGTGTGGGTCAGTGAAGGGGTAGGCCAAGAAGGCGCTGTGGAAGTTGGACGCGAAGTAGGCCTGGTAGTAGGGAAACGCCCCCTCGACCATCGCGCGCTGGTTCACGTGGTAGCTGCGGTCGGAGTCGTCGTCGACCTCCTGGAGGATGGCGAAGTCCGGGCCAAGCCCCTGGAGCACGGAGATGGCACCGTCGGTGCACGCGAGGACGCTCTCCTCGCTCACCGCAGTGCCATGCTCGCCACGTGTGGGGGTGCCGTCTGCCATGACGCCGGTGTCCATGAAGAAGGTGTAGTCGGGCGTGTAGGCACCAAAGCCAATGTTGTAGGTCGCCACGGTGTAGGTCTGCCCGACCTCGACCGGCGAGGTGTCGGCCGCGAGATAGCCCTCGGGTGCTATGGACACACCGTCCTCGATGCGGCTGTAGGTGAGCTCGAGGTAGGCGACGTACCCACCCACGACGATCACGATGGTGGCGAGGATCGCGCCGATGACCTTGAGGAGGACCTTGGCCGCGTTGGACATCTCACACCCCTAATCGACGGACTTGAGGCTTTCTACCATGTCGATGGCCCGCAGCTTGGGCAGCAGCGTCGCCATGACGACGAGCGAGAACGCGATCGTGAGGGCGAAGGCGACGGCGAAGCTGGGCGCATGGATGGCACGCCCGAACATGACGACGTCGACCTCTGCGGTCACCACCACGAACCCCTCCATGATAACGCCGAGGCCCAGGCCGATGAGGGCGCCTAGGCAGACGAGCAGAAGCGTCTCGCGAAAGACGTAGGCAGCCACCTCGCGACGGTCGAAGCCAAGCACCTTGAGGCTCGCGATCTCGCGCGTGCGCTCGATGAGCTGGATGTTGGTGAGGTTGTACAGGACGATGAACACGAGCGCCGCGGCAGCCACGATGAGCACGACGACGACCATGTTCACGCTGCGGAGCGACTTTCGGTAGGAGTCGACCTGCTCGGTGTTGAAGGTCACCGTGGTGACCTCGTCCCTGTCGGAGAGGACCTCGGCCACGTCCGAGCGTGCCTCCTCGTTGTCGGGGATGTCCGCGAGGACCGAGTCGGGCGCGGGGACGGAGCCCCACGCCTGTCCCAGGGCATCGCCTCCCACGTAGAGGTAGTGGTAGATGTAGTTCTCGGAGACCCCCGTGAGCGTGAGCGGGACGCCCTCGCCCGTCGCGTTTCCGATGTCGTCCTGCTCGTAGACGTAGATGGTGTCCCCCGGCTTGACCCCGAGCCGCGTGGCGACCTTCTCGGTGAGCACGACCGAGCCGGCATCGAAGGTGACGGGCTCCCCGCTCATCCGGTCGCGCAGCGAGACCAGGTCGAGGAACGCGCTCGGGTCCTCGGGACAATACGACGAGACGGCCATGGGCGCCGGGTGGGCATCGGAGGCGACCTGGACGTTGTTGGTGACGACACGGGCAAAGGAGGTGGCCCCGGCGTTCGACAGCTCGTCCTCCACCTCGTCGAGGACGCTCGGGTCGTCCGTCCCCACCACCACCGTGTAGCGCGTGATGGGGTCCTCCCCCTCGAACTGCTTGGCGATGATGTCCCAGATGGAGTCATGGAGCCCCAGGCCCGTGAGCAGCAGGGCGGTGCAGCCCGCGATGCCGATGATGGTCATGGCGAGGCGCCGCTTGTAGCGGAAGAGGTTGCGGAAGGTCACCTTCCACGAGAAGCTCAGCCGGCTCCAGATGGGCGTGATGCGCTCGAGCAGGATGCGCTTGCCCGGTGCGGGGGCACGCGGGAGCATGAGCGAAGCGGGAACCTCGGTGAGCGTGGCGGCGGCGGCAGCGGCCGTGGCGACGAGCGTCACGCCAACGCCCAGACCCTCAGCCAAGAGGGAGATGGGCAGGTTGATGGGCAGGGGAAAGGCCGGGAGCGGCACGTTGTAGATGATGGCGTAGGCAAACATGACCACGAGCGGCAGGACCTGCGAGAGCAGCAGGATGCCCGCGACCGAGCCGATGACGCCGGCAATCGCCGCATACGTGACGTACTTGGAGGTGATCTGGGCGGTCGAGAAGCCCAGCGCCTTGTGCGTGCCAATCTCCACGCGCTCGTCCTCGACCATGCGCGTCATGGTGGTGAGCGAGACGAGGGCCGCCACCAGGAAGAAGATCAGCGGGAAGACCTGCGCGATGGCGTCTATGCGCTCGGAGTCCGCCTGGTAGGATGAGGTACCCGAGTTCTTGGTGCGGTCGAGCACGTAGACGTCGGGAAGCTCGAGCTCGTCAATGTCGGCCTGCGCTTCGGCAAGCTGGGCGGCAGCGTCCGCCAGGCGCTCGTCCACCTCGGCACGGCTCGACCTATAGGTGGCGAGCCCGTCCTCGTACTCGCGCTCGCCGTCGGCCAGCTGGGCACGGGCATCGGCCAGCTCGGCACGGCCCTCCTCGAGCTCGCGCTCGGCGGCATCGAGCTGCGCCTTGGCCGACGCCTCCTGAGCCGCGAGCTCCGCGCGCCCGCTCTCGAGCTGCGACCGTGCGTCGGCGAGCTTCCTGGACTGGTCGGCAAGGGTCGCCTTTCCCGCCTCGAGCTTGGCGCGGGCATCGGCAAGCTGCGCTGCTGCGTCGGCCAGGGCGGCATCGTTGGTGGCGATGTAGCCCCCGATGTCCTCGGGGTCGACCCCCTGGGCGGCGAGCTGCTCGTCGAGGGCGGCAAGCTGGGATTGGAGGCTGGCGAGGGTCGCCGCGACCTCCTCGCGCTGGGATGCGAGGCTGTCGCGCTGCTCAATGAGGGCGGCGCGCTGGCTCGCAAGCGGCTCGCGCTGTGCCGTCAGGGCATCCCTTTGCGCGACCAGGGCGTCCCTGTCACCCAGCTGCGCACGCATCGCCTGTAATGCCTCGAGCTGCGGGAGGAGCTGGGCGGCCGTCTCCTCGTCAGCCCCCGCAATCTGGGTCTCGAGCAGGGCTATCTGGGCATCGAGCTCATCGATGGCGGATATGGCCTCCTCTAGCTGGGTGATGCCCTCGTCCAGCTGCGAGATTCCACCATCTAGCTCAGCTATGCCCCCGTCGAGCTGCGAGATTCCGTCGTCCAGCTGGTCCAGGCCATCCTGTGCCTGGGAGATTCCGCCCACCAGTTGCCCCCTGCCTGCCGCAGCCTCCTCGAGACCGGGCTTGGCGGACTCCCACTTGGAACGGTTCTCGGCCAGCTCCGTCTCACCCTGCACGAGCTGCGCCTCGTTCGCGTCAAGCTCACGCTGCCCGGCAGCAAGGGCCGCGGCACCGGAGTCTATCTTGGCTTGCGCGGCGTCGAGCTGGGTCTGGGCGTCGGCAAGCTTTGCCGCGGCCTCGCGCCGGGCGTCGGCTAGCTCCGCCTCACCGGAGTCGAGCTCCGCCTGCCCCTCGGCAATCTGAGCACGGGCATCCTCGAGCTTGGCGAGGGCGTCATCGAGCTCTGCCTGTGCCTCGTCAAGCTGGGCATAGGCGTCGTCACGCTCCTCCTCGAACTCCGCCGTCGCATCGTCCAGCTCCGCCTGGGCGTCACCACGCACCTCGTCCAGGCGCGACTGCGCGATGGGAAGGGCACCAATGCGCTCGGCGACCTCGTCCACCAACGCCTGGTACTCGTCGGACCCGCTGAGCTCGTCCGCAGCACCGGCGACCGTCACGAAGAGCTCGGTGTAGGGAAGGTCCTCCGAGAAGGCCTGCTCGGGGACGAACAGGTACTGCTGGATCACGCCGGACCCAAGGTTGGTGTAGCCCAACGTGGTGCTCGAGACGAAGGCTGACGAGTGCACGAGGCCGCTCACCACAAAGCTGCGCTCCTCGAGAACCCCGTCGAGGTCAGCGGTACCGTAGAGCACCTCCACCTCGTCACCGACCTGGATGGGCGTACCCATCACGCGGTCGGCCGAGAGCACGCACTCCCCCGGTTGTGCGGGCCATGAGCCCTCGTCCAGGACGAGGCGGTTGAGGTAGGCATCGTTGTCAGAGGAGACCACCACACCGCGACGGTCGGTCGATGACCCGTTGACGTCTTGCACGTCTACCGACATGAGGCGCATCGCATAGCGCTCGCCATTGAGCGTCGCCATGACGTCGGCGGCATAGCCGGGCATGACCTGGTCGACGCCATCGACGCCCCGCACGAGGTCGACCTGCTCGTCGGTCAGCCCCATCGTGGAAAGGACGCGCAGGTCATAGAGGTGCGTGCCGTCGTAGAACCCATCGGCGGAGAGACGCATGTCCAGGCCCGACATGCGCAGGCCGGCATAGAACCCGCAGCCCAGGGCGACGATGCCCACGATGGAGAGAAAGCGTGCGAGGTTCGACGAGATGGAGCGCCAGAGCTCCTTGCGGAAGGCGTTCCTCATCGCGGGGTCACCCCCGCGGGTAGCTTGTATGTATGCTTGCCAGACACGAGGCTCCTACCACTCGAGGGTCTCGGCACTGGCAGGATGCTCGTTGGTCTCGACCGCGACCGCCTTGCCCCCGCGGATGCGGATGACGCGGTCCGCGATGGCCTCGAACGCGGCGTTGTGCGTCACGATGGCGACCGTGCGTCCCGTCTGGTGGCAGGTGTCCTGCAGGAGCCTGAGGATGGCCTTGCCCGTCTCGTAGTCGAGCGCGCCTGTGGGCTCGTCGCAGAGCAAGAGCTTGGGGTTCTTCGCGATGGCACGGGCGATGGCGACGCGCTGCTGCTCGCCGCCCGAGAGCTGCGCGGGGAAGTTCTCCATGCGGTCGGCGAGGCCCACCTGGGCAAGCACCTCGGCGGGGTCGAGGGGGTCGCGGCAGATCTGGCTCGCCAGCTCGACGTTCTCGAGCGCGGTGAGGTTCTGGACCAGGTTGTAGAACTGGAAGACGAAGCCCACGTCATGGCGACGGTACATCGTGAGCTCATGCTCCGAGAAGGCGCTCACCTCGCGGCCGTCGAGCATGATCGTGCCGCTGGTCACGGTGTCCATGCCACCAAGCATGTTGAGGACGGTGGTCTTGCCGGCTCCCGATGGCCCAACGATGACGACGAACTCACCTTGCTCCATCGAGAAGTCCATGCCATAGACGGCCCGGACCTCGACGTCTCCCATGTGGTAGACCTTGCTCACGTCCCTGAACTCGACGAACGACACCCCGGCACCTCCGCCCCACTGACCTATCCTTTCTATTTTGCCCCAAACGGCCCCGCAGGAGTACCATGGTTGGGACGATAGGGCCACCCCTTTGTCCCACGAGCAGGAGGGAGCTGCCATGCGCCGCCTTCACATCCGCTTCGCCGGCCAATGCCAGGGCGTCGGCTTTCGTTGGACGAGCAAGCGCATCGCCGACGAGCTGGGCCTCACCGGCTGGGTCCGCAACGAGTGGGACGGCAGCGTCACGATGGAGCTCCAAGGTCCCGGCGAGCAGATATCCCAGTTCTTTGGCCAGCTGCAGGCCTTCTACAAGCGCATGTGGGTGGCCTACCGCATCGACGAGTGCGACGACATTCCCGTGGTCGCGGATGAGGCGGGCTTCTCGGTCCGCCACTAGGTGATTGCCCTGAAAAACGAGAACGCACCGGACGGTCGGTGCGTTCTCACGTTGCTGTCATATCATCGCATCGGACAGTCGATGCGTTCTCGCGGCTTTTCGCTACTTGTTCCCGCCCAGCTCGTGCATGATGGCGGAGCAGACCTTGATCCCGTCGATGTAGTCGTCAATGTCCACCCACTCGTTCGGCGCGTGGATGTTGGCCTCCTCGCTCATGCAGCCCACCATGGCGGCGGGGATGTTCTTGTCGAGGCAGAACACGTGCATGGGGCTCGTGCCCGGGTTCATGTAGTTGAGGGTCACCTTCTGGCCACTCACGCGCTCGGCGGCGCGGATGCATGCCTGGACGAAGTCGCTCTCGGGATCGCTGCGGAAGGCGAAGCACCCCGAGTCGTACTTGAGCTCGATGTCGGCGTAACCGTGCTCGTCGAGGTGCTTGCGCAGCAGGTCGAAGATTCGGTCGGGATCCTGCCCGGCGACGAGGCGGATGTCGCACTTGACCTGCGCATAGGCGGGAAGGACGGTCTTCGAGCCCTCCGCGATGTAGCCGGAGTAGAAGCCGCAGATGTTGAACGTGGGCTCGTAGTGGAGCTTGGCGAGCAGCTCGTCACCCTCGGCATCGTCGATGAAGTGGTCGATGCCCAGGTAACGCTTGAGCGCCTCGGCATCGAAGCCGTCCTGCGCGAACGCCGCCCGATCGATGTCCGAGACGAGCTGGACCCCATCGTAGAAGCCGTCGATGAGGACGCGGCCATCCGGTCCCTTGATCGAGTTGAGGGCCCAGATGAGGCGCCACGCGGGGTTCTCGACGACGGCGGCGTTGCAGGAGTGCGAGTCCATCTTGGCGCCACGGCAGGTCATCTCGACATAGAGCAGGCCCTTCACGCCAATGCAGATGTCGAGCGGTCCCTTGTCGTTGGCGCGGTTGCCGCCCTCCCAGTTGTAGCCGTCACAGTCGAGCTTGTCGGCGTGGTGGGTCGCGAACCACTCGAGGTTGGGCGACCCGATCTCCTCCTCGCCCTCGACGATGAACTTGACGCCGCAGGGGAGCTTGCCAAAGACATGCTGGTAGGCGTCGATGCAGCACAGGTGGGTGACCAGGCCCTGCTTGTCGTCGCAGACGCCGCGACCCCAGATGCGGTTGTCGTGGATGGCCGCCGAGAAGGGCTCGTCGAGCCACTCGTTGAGGGGGTCGACCGGCTGCACGTCATAATGGTGGTAGCAGCCAAAGACCTTGTCGGACTCGCCGGGAATGGTGGCCACGACGACCGGGTTGCCCGGGGTCTCGCACACCTCGACGTCGAGCCCGCGGGCACGGAACTCGTCGATCACGATGCGCACCATCTCGTCGATGCCCTCGCCCGTGCCGGCGAGGCTGGGCTGGCGCACGTATTTCCTCAGCAGCTCGACGTACTCGTCACGATGCTCGTCGATGTAGGCGAAGAGCCTGCCCTCGTCAAATTCCATGATGCCTCCTTGAGAGACGTTGTCCTGAGTGTCTGATTGGGCCCCCGCCGGCGACAGACGCCGACGGGAACCTCCTGTGGGAGCTGGTGCGCGCGGCTATGAGAGCGTGAACTCCCTGCCGTCGTTGCGGACCTTGCCGTCACGGTCGACCTGGAAGTGATAGCTCACGCGGTCGCCCCTGAGGATGGTCTTCGAGTAGTGCATGGGTCGTCCGTCGGAGATCCACATGACCTTGCGAAGGATGAACAGGGGTGCGGCGGGCGGGCACTTGAGCACGCGCGACTCGTCGCCGCGGGCGCTCGAGACGGAGAGCGTGAGGTCCTCGAGGCCAAACGAGAGGCCGTAGCGGTGTTCGGCGAGGTCGTAGAACGAGGCGGAGTCGTTCATGAGGTCGAGCAGGCCAGGGAACATCTCGGCCGAGACGAAGAGCTCGTCTATGGCCATGGGGAACTCCTCCTCGTGGATGAGGCGTCTTATGAGGTATGCCTCGGCCCCGACCTCGATCCCGAGCTTCTCGGCGAGCGTCTCGTTCGCGGAGAGGGTCACCTTTTCGAGGACCTCCTTGTGCGTCGGGTTGCTCTCGCCCTCGAACGCGGACCAACCGCGCTCGGTGGCGCGCTTCATGCCCAGGACGTGCTTTGGCACCGCGACGAAGGTGCCGCGGCCCCTCAGCTTCTTGAGCATGCCCTCCTCGACGAGGTCCTGGACGGCACGCCTGACCGTGATGCGGCTCACGCCGTACTCTTCGCACATCTCGAGCTCGGTGGGGATGCGCTCCCCCACCGCGTACTCACCGGTGACGATCTTCTGCTTGAGGCTTGCCTCAAGCTGCAGGTACAGGAGGCTGGACTCCTCTGGGTCTAGCAACAGCTCACCCCGTCTCGCCTGGGCGGTGTCCCAGGTAATGTCCTGAGCCGTCCGCACGGTCACTTCACCCACGCTTCGATCTGCTCGTCGGTGGCCAAGACCTGGTGTGTGGCAGATACTGCGTGATACGTGCCCTCATCATATCGTATCCCAGCCTCGCCGGCATCGTAGACCAAGGGCCTGCGGCCGCGCTCGACCTGCGGGTTGAAGCGCGGGATGGCACTGATGAGCGCCTTGGTGTATGGGTGCACGGGGTCCGCGAAGATCTCGTCGGTGAAGCCCGCCTCCACGATGTGCCCAAGGTGCATGACGGCGATGCGACGGGAGATGTAGCGCACCATCGAGAGGTCGTGGGCGATGAAGAGGTACGCCGCGCCCGTCTCGTCCTGGATGTCCTTCATCAGGTTGACCACCTGCGCCTGGATCGAGACGTCGAGGGCTGAGATGGCCTCGTCGGCGATGAGTAGCTTGGGGTTCATGATGAGCGCCCGCGCAAGGCCCACGCGCTGGCGCTGGCCTCCCGAGAACTGGCTCGGGTAGCGGTTCGCCTGTGAGCGGGAGAGGCCCACGCGGTCCATGATCTCGTAGACGCGCTGCTCGCGCTCCCTCCTGTCGAGGTTGGGCTCATGGGCGTCGAGGCCCGTGGCAATGGTGTCGATGACCTTGCGGTAGGGGTTGAGCGAGGCCATGGGGTCCTGGAACACCATGGACATGTTGGTGCGCAGGCGGTCCTCGACCTCGCGGCTCATCTTGCCGGAGATGTCGTCTCCGTCGAAGACGATCTTTCCCGCCGTGATGTCGTCCAGGCGGATGACCGCGCGGCCCGTGGTGGACTTGCCGCTCCCGGACTCGCCCACCAGGCCAAAGGTCTCGCCGGGCATGATGTCGAACGAGATGTCGTCGACGGCCTTGACCACGTTGCCGCCGGGAATCTTGAAGTACTGCTTGAGGCCCGTGACCTCAAGGAGCGGACGGGCCGCCTGGGGCGTGGTGGCAGCTTCCTGTGCCATGCTAGGCCACCTCCTCTTCCCTCATCTGGGCGATGCGCTCCCGCAGCTGCTCGGGCATCTCGATCTTGGGCGCACGCGGGTCAAGCAGCCACGTGGAGGCCCAGTGGTGCTCGCTCACCTGGAAGCGCGGGGGTTCCTCGACATAGTCGATCTCGAGGGCGTAGGCGTTGCGCGGTGCGAAGGCGTCGCCCACGATCTCGTTGAGCATGTTGGGCGGGTTGCCCGGAATGGTGTAGAGGCGTTCCTCGCGGTCGACCGACACGGACGGCATCGACGAGAGCAGGCCCCAGGTGTAGGGATGCCTCGGGTCGAAGAAGACGTCCTGCGTGGTGCCGGACTCCACGATCTTGCCGGCATACATGACGTTCACGAAGTCGGCGACCTTCGCGACGACGCCCAGGTTGTGCGTGATGAAGATGACCGCGATGCCCAGGCGACGCTGGAGCTCGAGGACGAGCTCGAGGATGCGCGCCTGGATGGTGACGTCGAGCGCCGTGGTGGGCTCGTCGCAGATGAGCAGGTCGGGGTTGCACGAGAGCGCGATCGCGATGACCACGCGCTGGCGCATGCCGCCAGACAGCTGGTGCGGGTAGCTCTTGAGGCGTGCCTCGACGTCGGTGATGCCCACGAGGTCGAGCAGCTCGACGCAGCGCTCGTGAAGGGCGGCGCCGCGCAGGTCGGTGTGCTCGACGATGCTCTCGGCAAGCTGGCGCTCGATGGTCATGGTGGGGTCGAGCGAGGTCAGCGGGTCCTGGAACACCATCGCGATGTGGCGGCCCTTGAGCTTGGTGAGCTCGCGCTCGGAGAGTTTCATCAGGTCGACGGTGCGCTCGGTACCGGAGTCGTCGGTGTAGGTGAACTCGATGCTTCCCGACTCGACGACGGCATTGTGGGACCGGATGCCCATGATCTGCTTGATGGTGACCGACTTGCCGCTGCCGGACTCGCCCACCACCGCGACGGTCTCGCCACGGTAGACGTCGAGGTCCACGCCGCGGACGGCTCGCACGAGGCCGTTGGCGGTCTTGAAGGAGACGCGCATGTCGCGCATCTTGAGGATCTGCTCGCGATTGTTCTCTGCCATGTCAACCACCTACGCCCTCTCGGGGTCGAGCGCGTCGCGCAGTCCGTCGCCAAAGAGGTTGAAGCCCAGCATGAGGATGGCGAGCACGATGACGGGGGCCAGCACCAGGTGCGGGTAGATGGTCGCCGCCTTGTAGCCATCGTTGATGAGCGTGCCGAGCGACGCCGTGGGGGCCGGGACGCCCAGTCCCACGAAGGCGAGGAACGCCTCGAGGAAGATGGCGTTGGGGATCGAGAACATCATCGTGACGACGATCTGCGAGGTCGTGTTGGGGAGTATCTCCTTGAAGATGATGTTGCGGGAGCTCACGCCAAGGGTGCGCGCTGCAAGCGTGAACTCCTGGTTCTTGAGCTTGAGCACCTGGGCACGGACCACGCGGCTCATCTCGATCCAGCCCGTGATGAAGAGCGCAATCACGATGTTGGTGAGGCCGGGCGAGAGGACCACGATCATGAGCGTCACGATGACGAGCTGGGGGATGGAGCTCAGGACCTCGGTCACACGCTGCATGAGGATGTCCACCCTGCCCCCGTAATAGCCAGAGGACAGGCCGTAGATGACACCGATGATCACGTCGACGATGACGGCCACGAAGGCGACGGCAAGCGAGATCTGCGTGCCCTCCCAGACGCGCACCCACAGGTCGCGCCCGAGGTTGTCGGTGCCAAAGTAGTGGTACTCGTTGGCAATGCCGCCCTGCTCGTAGAGGTCGACGCCATTGCGCGTCCCGTCGCAGATGCCCAGCTGCTCGATGCCCGGGATGCGCGGGGGGTAGTTGGTGTGGGCGGAGTCGACCGTAAAGGCGTCGTAGGGGACCATCTTGGGACCCACGAACGACATGATCACGATCAGGATGATGAGGAAGAGGCTGATCGCCGCGCTCTTGTTCTGGAAGAAGCGGGTGATGGTCTCGCGAACGTAGGAGTAGTTGGCGTATTCCCGCTCTGCCGACGCCTGGTGCGAGTCGCCCGCAGGCTGGAACAGGCTCTCCTCGTGAAGTGCTGCGGTGGCATCCATGGCTAGTCCCTCCCTCCGGTGATGCGGATGCGGGGGTCGATGATCACGTAGAGGATGTCGACCATGAGCATCGCGAGGATGAAGATGACGCTGTACACGAAGCTGATTGCGAGGACCACGTTGTAGTCGTTCGACTGGATGGCGGTGATGTAGAGGCTGCCCAGGCCGGGGATGGAGAAGATCTTCTCCATGACCAGCGACCCCGACATGAGGCTCACGAGCATGGGGACCATGACCGTGACGACGCTGATAAGCGTGTTGCGGATGGCATGGCGGGTGATGAGCTTGAACCTCGAGATGCCCTTCGAGCGTGCGAGGAGCATGAAGTCGGACTCGAGGATGCTCACCATCTCGGAACGCGTGTAGCGCTGCACGCTCGCCAGCATGAACATCGAGAGGGCTATGACCGGCATGAACGACGAGAGCAGGGGCCGGTTGGTGTCATAGAGCAGCGGGAAGAGCTGCAGCTTGAAGCCCAGGAAGTACGAGAGCGCCAACGCGAAGACGAACGACGGGAGACTCACGCCCAGCGTCGAGATGAGCGTCGCGCCGGCATCGAGGAAAGTACGCTGCTTGAGCGCCGCGACGATGCCCAGGACGAGGCCGACCAAGGCGCCGAGGATTCCCGCTTCCAGGCCTATGCCCAGCGTCACGCCCAGGCGCGCGCCAACCATGCGGTTGATGGGCATGTTCTGCTGAATGTTGTAGGAGACGCCGAAGTCCCCGTGCAGCATGTTCCACATGTAGATGAGGAAGCGCTGGATGACGGGCTTGTCAAGCCCGTAGTGGGCGCGCAGCGCAGCCAGCTGGTCAGGCGAGAGCTTCTCCTCGTTGTTGAAGGGCGAACCGGGCATGAGGGACAGCAGCATGAACAGGATGAACATGATCACGAACAGCGTGATCGCCGCAATCAGGACGCGCCGCAGGATGTAGCGCGTCATGCCGTTCAGCTTTGGCCCCCTCCTCTCGCTCTTCCCGGACGTGGTCTTGTCCATGGTCGGCCTCCGGTCGTCTCAAGGGTGTGCGGACGTCCTAGCGAACGAGACGCAAGGCGGGCTGCCGAGTGAAGGGAGGTCTCGGCAGCCCATGCGCCTTTGTCAGGCAGGCGTTGGTTCGCTAGGCTTTGGTGACGAACTTGAAGAAGCAGCCGACACCGGTGAGGTGGGCGGTCATGCCCTCGACGCCGGGACGGGTGATCGTGGCGGCACCGGACTGGTACAGGGGGATGCAGCCGGAGAGGTCGGTCGCGATGGAGTTGCACCTGAGGAGGTTGTCCCAACGGGCGGCCGCGTCGCCGGCAAGCGTGGTGTTGGCCTCACGGTAGAGGTTGTCGAACTCCTCGTTGGACCAACGGCTGTAGTTGGAGGGGTCGTCCGAGTTGTACATGGCCAGGATCGCCGTCGGGTCGGCGTAGTCGGGGCCCCAGCCGTGGAAGATGACGTCGAAGTCGCCCTGGCCCTCACGGTCGATGCGGTTCTTCTTGGGCGTGGACTCCAGGTTGATGGTCAGGCCCTCGAGCATCTTCTCGAGCTTGTCCTTGATGTAGGAGCAGGTGGTCTTCGCGAACTCCTTCTCCTCGTCATAGAGGATGGTGAAGGAGCGGGCGTCGGTCTCCTCGATGGCCTTGGCCCAGTATTCCTTCGCGGTGGCCTCGTCGAACTCGTAGTACTGGTCGGAGACGGTGGCGAAGTCCTCGCCGGCCTCGTTGGTGGCCAGGCCGACCATGGTGAGCTGGTAGGCAGGCGTGGAGCCGTCCTTGAGGATGTTGTCGCAGATGTCCGGGCGGTCGATGCCGTAGGCGATGGCCTTCTGGAAGTCGGTGGTGTCCATGCCGGGCTTCTCGGTGTTCATCATGAGGTAGTAGACCCAGATGCCGGGGTTGGCCTTGAAGCCCTCCTCGTTCTCGTACTGCTGCACGAGGTCACCGGTGAGCTCGATGTAGTCCACGGTGCCGGACTGGTAGTTCATGATGGCCTGCTGGGTGTCGGTGATGACCTGCGAGATGACGGTGTCGATCTGCACGTTGGCGGCATCCCAGTAGTCCGGGTTCTTGGTCATGACGATCTGGCTGCCGGCGGTGTCCCACTGGGTCAGGATGTAGGGACCGTTGTAGAGCATGTCGTCCTGCGAGAGCGCGAACTGGTCGCCCTTCTCCTCGCGGTACTTCTGCTGGATGGGCGCGAACGGGGTGAACGCGAAGAGGTCGAGGAGGAACGCGACGGGGTGTTCGAGGTGGCAGATGATGGTCTTGTCATCGGGGCACTCGACGCCCAGCTCGCTCACGTCCTTCTCGCCGGCGATGACGGCGTCGACGTTGGTGAAGGAGCACAGGGACAGCTGGTACTGGAAGTCAACGCCACCGTTGTCGCCGACGGCGCTGCGCTGCCAGGCGTACAGGAAGTCGTGCGAGGTGACGGGGTCGCCGTTGGACCAGTTCTGGTCACGCAGGTGGAAGGTCCAGGTGACGTTCTCGTCGTCGACCTCGTAGGACTCGCACATGCCGGGCTGGATCTGGCCGTTGTCGTCCTTGACGAAGAGGCCCTCGATGCAGTTGGAGATGATCTGCATGGAGACGCCATCACCGGCGACGATGGGGTCGAGGTTTGCAGGTGCGGTCGGGATGCCGATGGTGTAGGTCACGCCGCCGGCCTCGGCTGCGGGCTCCGCGGAACCCTCGCCCTCGGCGGCGGGCTCCTCGGTGCCCTCGCCCTCGGCGGCGGGCTCCTCGGCGCCACCGCCACAGGCAGCGAGCGTGGCGGCGAGACCGGTGGCACCGGCGACCTTCACGAAGTTGCGGCGGGACATGGTGTCGACAAACTTGATGTTCATGCTCTCCCCTTCTTTCTTGCCTTTCCTTGCCTTGTCAGATTCTCTTGCCGTACCCAAAGGCACCACGGAGCGTACAGGTGTGGGCTGCGCGCTCCGCAGCAAACGCCATAGCCTGCGCGATGTCGTCCGTGTCGAGGTAGCGGACGAGGAACGCGGCGGCAAAGCTGTCCCCGGCGCCCATCGTGTCGATGGCGTCGACTTGGCAGATGCCCTGCTCGTGGCGGGTCTTCCCGTCAGAGCACGTGCTCCCCTCCTCCCCTCGCGTGGCAACGACAACCTTGCAACCGAGGGCGTGCGCCTTCTCGATCAGGGCGTCGATCCCGTCGGCCCCGATGCGGGCCGTCGAGAAGAACGCGATGTCGACGTTGGGGCAGACCCGCTCCAAGTCCTCTTCGACAAAGGAGTCGGAGAAGTCATAGGAGACGGGGACCGCCTGATGGATCTGGGCCAGCGCACCGTCGACGCCGGCCTCGTTGGTGACGTGGCACACGTCGAACCCCGAGAGGTACTCGAGGTCCTCGCGTGCGATGCGCAGTCCCATGAGGTGTGCGACCGTGTCGCGCTCCCCCGCAAAGAACTCGCGCTCGCCGTTGACGAGACGAACCCCAGGAGCGGCCGTGCGTCCGTGCGCGCTGCGCACGCGATCCAGCTCGATCCCCTCCTTGGCGAGACAGGCGCGAAGATAGGAGGCGCGCTCGTCATCGCCAAAGATGCCCAGGTAGGCGCTGCGCTGGGCTCCGGACCTCTTCGCGTTGACCGCCACGTTCACGGCCTGTCCGCCCGGGTAGAAGATGCCCTCGTCCAGGTAGGTGTCGCAGACGTTGTCGCCTAGGGCAATGAGTCGCATTCCTGCACAACCCCCTCTCTGGGGTTCGAATCGTCAGCGTAAGGGGGGACTAGTACTCCATCTGCCACATGTAGCGGCGAACGGAGAGCGCATGCCCGCGGTCGTGCGCGAGCTTGTCGACCATGACGCGGACGACGGAGCCCAGGACCTCGGGTGCCAGGTACTCACGGACGGACTCCTCCACGCCTTCGAAGGCAAAGTCGTTCTCGTCGATGACCAGGACGTCATCGGAGAACTTCTGCACGAAGGCGAGGGCGCGCTCGTCGAGGAAGCGGGTGGCACCGCAGGACATGAAGACGACGAACGGGACGTCGTAGTCGGTGATCTCGAACGGCCCGTGGAAGTACTCGCCGGAGTGGATGCTGCTGGAGTTGATCCACTGCATCTCCATGAAGAGGCAGATGGCGAGCGAGTAGGCCTCGCCGTAGTTGACGCCGGAGCCCATGGTGTAGATGACATCGGCGCGCTTGTTGGCGGTCGCCCAGCTCTCGGCGCGCTCGCGGTAGGCTTCCTGCGCCTTGGCCTTGACGTCCTTGATCTGGTCGAGGGCTGCCACGGCCCCCTCCCACTTGGCGGCGTTGTCGGGATCGACCACCGCGAGGATCGAGAAGGCGAGCCTGTACAGGATGGTGCCGGACTTGTCGGATTCCTCGACGTCCTTGCCATGGTCGTAGTGGACGGCATCCTTGGCGGCCTTCCACAGCGGGGAGTCGACGATGTTGGTGAGGCAGATGGAGACGGCGCCGGCGTCGGTCGCCTTCTGGGCGGCAGCGACGGTCTCGGGGGTGGTGCCGGAGTGCGAGATGGTGATGACGACGGAGCGCTCGCCAAAGGCCTTGGGAGTCCCGTAGTTGAACTCGTTGGAGTTGTAGATGGCCGACGGGATGGTGAGCTCACGGTCGAACATGTACTGGATGGGCATCATGGATGCCTGGGAACCCCCGCATGCGACAAAGAGGAAGTTGTCGATGCCACCATTCTCCTGGCGCTCGCGAACTGCCTCGACTGCAGCAGCGATCTGGTCGATGTGCTCTTGCCTCATTTCCGTCTCCTTCTCGATTGCTCTTTCCCGGTGTCATATTTAGGTTATATGACATCATATAACAAAGATGACGATATAATACGTCTGTGTCAAGAGCAAATCTGGGCAAGTTACGTTTGCGAAACGTATGTGGCGGCAAACGGCCCATTGAGCAGCTGTGCGCACAAAAAAGGGCGCGCCGATTGCTCGGCGCGCCCCCGTGGGGCACTTGGGACGGAGGTTTCGTCCCAGCTTTAGATGGTTGGGAGCCGTCCCCAACCGTTTCACCAAAGAGGTGTCGTCTCCATGTCAAAGCCCATGAACCACTGGAGGGCACGCTGTATGGCCACCTGCCAGAAGCGCCACTCGTGGTCGCCCTCCCACTCCATGTAGAGGTGGTCATATCCCAGCTCGGTCGCACGCGCGTCAAAGCGGCGGTTCACGTCGAGCAGGAAGTCCTCGGTCCCACAGAACTGACAGAGGCGAGGCCGGTCAGGGCATGAGGCCGCCCGCTCCAGCAGCGCGAACGCATCCGCCTCGGGCGGCACGGGGTTTCCTGTCCCAAACATGAGGTCGAACTCGCGACGCTTCATGTCGGGGAAGGTGCCGTCCTCGCACATCTGGCCAAAGCCCTCCAGGTCGAGCGCACCAGAGAGGGTCGCGACACCACCAAAGCGCTCGGGATAGGTGAACCCCAGCTTGCAGGCACCATAGCCGCCCATGCTCTCCCCTGCCACAAGGGTGTGCTCGCGGTCCGTCGGCAGGCGGAACCACTCGTTCACGAACCGGGGCAGGTCACGGCTCACGTACTTGAAGTACTTGATGCCGCCGTCCATGTCGGTGTAGAAGCTGCGGTCGACGTCGGGCATCACGATGGCCGCGTGGTACTTCTTGGCCAGGTACTCGATGTTGGTGAAGCGCGGCCACTCGTCGCCGTTGGCGGTGAGCCCATGCAGCAGGTACATGACATAGAGCTCGTCGGTCTGCAGCGGGTCGCAGTCGCCCGACGCGTCGGGCAGGATCACGTTGACGCGCGTGGTCATCTTCATGCTGGGTGACCAGATCGAGCCCGTGAACATGAGCGCCTCCTGAATTGTCGGTCGTGTGTCCTACAGCTGGTGCACCAAGTCCCTCGTGGCCGGGTACAGCTCGTCGAAGATTGCCTGGAACTTCTTGTACGCCTCGTGGTTCTCCATGTTGGGCTCGTAGGTCCTGGCGATCTTGACCTTGGACGCCAGCTCGTCGAAGTCCGCCCAGTAACCCGCCGCGATGGCAGCCATCATGGCGTCGCCATAGGAGGCGCCGATGGTGACCTCGGGCACGAGAAGCGTCTTGCCTGTGACGTCTGCCACGATCTGCATCCAGGCCTCGTTCTTGGTGCCGCCGCCCGCCACGAGCACGCGACCGACGTTGACGCCGTCCTCCTCGAAGATGCGGAAGTGCTGGTTGATGGAGTAGGCGACGCCCTCGAGGCCGGCGCGCAGCATGTCCTCGCGGGTGTTGTTGATGGTGAGGCCAATGAAGGCGCCACGGGCGTTGGGGTCGTCGATGGGGGTGCGCTCGCCGGCGAAGTACGGCAGGCAGACGAGGCCGTTCGACCCCACGGGCACCTCGGCGGCCAGGCGGGCCATCGCCGAGTAGGCGTTCTCGCCGCCGGCCTTCTCGACCGCCACGAGGTCCTGGAACATGGTGTCGCGCAGCCACTTGGTCATGCTGCCTGCGGTGTTGGTGGCACCCGAGACGTCGCAGGTCCCGGGGATGATGAACTCCTCGTGCCACACGCGCGGGTCCATGACCAGGCGGTCGCAGAGCAGGAACATGTAGATGGTGGAGCCAAACTGCAGCATGAGGTCGCCCTGCTTGCCGATGCCGCAGGAGATGGCCTCGCAGGCGGAGTCATCGCCGCCCGGGGTGACGGGCGTGCCTTCGGCAAGACCGGTCTCGGTGGCAGCCTGGGCCGTCACATGGCCGATGACGTCGGTCTCCTCGGCGATGGTCGCCAGCTGGTCGGGACGGCAGATGCCCTTGCAGGTCTCCTCGGTGGGATGCCCGTCCTCGCCATAGAGGGGCTTGAAGCCGCCCGCCATGCCCAGGAAGGTGTCGATGTAGTACTCGCCGGTGAGCTTGGCGGTGATGTAGGTCGAGCTGTTGATGAACTTGGCCGTGCGGGCGTAGGCCTCGGGGTCGTTCTCCTGGATCCAACGGATCTTGGGCGGGACGTCGGACGAGCACAGCGGGCGGCCGAAGACGCGGTCGATGAACTCCTGGCCCCACTCGGCCTCGAGGTCGCGCATCTGCTTCTCGGCGCGGCCGTCGATGCCGTAGGAGATGGCGTAGCGCGT
>CAMPCT010000015.1 GCA_946647055.1 uncultured Atopobium sp.
GGTCTATTTGGGGGCGCACCCACGGGCTCAGGCGCGTTAGGGGAGTGCGTCGACGTACTCTTCCGGGGCTTGCGAGAACGCGTCGACCGAGAGGCGCGTTCTCGCGCGGGTGGGGTGAGAACGCGTCGACCGAGAGGCGTGTTCTTGCGAGTGACTGGCTTCTTGTCCCGTCGTGCCCGCCTGAGCCCGCACCGTCTTCTCACGACAAGTCCGCTACCTGCACTTTCACAGCTGCTCCACAACCGCTCTCCTGGCGGGGCATCGCTAAGGCGGGCCCGTGCAACCAATCCTACCTGCGGATGGACCGCCATTTGTTTGAAACGTGCAAGAGAGTGGCAGGCTTCTGAAATGAGTTGTGCGAGCGAGGCTCATCTGGCATGGCTTACCACCTAACCTCGAGTTATGAGCATCTATTTGGCATACCAGTCCTCGCTCGGCTACTTCAAGCGCACCTCTGCCCTGAGGAAGCCCGTGCTCGTGTCGTCCCTTGGCGATTGCGAGTGTTCGCTACATGCTCTCATGCAGCGCGAGAGTGCGCTTGGGTCACTTGGATGCGACACAGCCCCTCTCCAAGTCATCGTCGATGACAGGGGGAAGGTGAGAGCCTCGGATTGGTGCTCCTGTCGCCTTTGGTCGCATCCTATTCCGCCGGGTTCGTTTGTCTCGCCAA
Source organism: uncultured Atopobium sp. (assembly GCA_946647055.1). Next base: position 671 of record CAMPCT010000015.1, read on the forward strand.
TCCGCGGCATCTATGTGAGCACGCCAGAGTTCTGTTTTCTCCAACTCGCCTCCTGCTTGTCCCGGATCGAGTTGATTCGTCTCGGATATGAGATGTGCGCCACATATCGCCTCGACCCACGGGAGGAGAAGGGCTTTTCCGAATGCAGCGCCCTCACATCGAAGGAGAGGCTGCTCGACTATCTCGATGGGACTGGGGACACTCTTGCTACGCACAAGGCGGAGGAAGCCTTGGCATGGGTTGTCGACGGGTCTGCGTCTCCGCGAGAAACGATCACCTCAATGCTCGTCTCCCTTCCGACCGAGATGGGTGGGCGAGAGGTGGGACTGCCTGCTTTGAACTGGGAGCTTATGGTGGGGGAGGGTCGAGACGCGAAATGTCGTCGCATCGACCTGTACTGGCCAGAGAGTCGGTTCGGCCTTGAGTATGACAGCGACGAAGAACATTCTGGCCCGGATGAACTGTCACGCGATTCGGTTCGGGAGAAGGAGATTGAACTCCAGGGCGTGCGGCTTGCCCGGGTGACCAATGCCGAACTCAAGACGGAGCAGGGTAGGGAACTGCTCCACAAGACCATCTGCAAGGGGTTGGGCAGGAAATACGTCGCGCCGAGTGCCAGGGGCCGATACGTTCGGCGGCGGCTCGCCACCTTGTTGCTCGCCCCACACCACACGATGCTGTAGCCGTCTTGTGAGAACGCGTCGACCGAGAGGCGCGTTCTTTCTCGAGTGGGGTGAGAACGCGTCGACCGAGCGGCGCGTTCTTCGGGAGTTGTGAGAACGCGTCGACTGGGAGGCGCGTTCTCGCGCCAATGGGGCGACGCGCCTTGCCCCTCACATCTCTGCCACAACGCGTTCGAATATGACCTGTTCGGTTTTTGCCGGACAGGTTTTTCGTTGGTGCCCCCACCTTCCCCCACCACAACATCTAGTGGTCAAGGAGAGGTCAAAGGCCCCGTTTGACCCCACATGTGAACCGTTCATCCCACGAAAATGTTACATAGGGAAGAAAAGTGGGGGAAAGTGTGGCGTAGTGTCGGATTTGGTGTAAAGTCGTACCTATCCCACTGGGGATGACTGTCTGTCGATGTCGTGAAAGGAGGGTGAGATGCTCGTCGGTTCGTACCAGCGCAGCATGGACTCCAAGTCCCGCGTCACCCTCCCGGCTGGCTTCCGCAAGCAGCTTGGCGACGTCGTCTACCTCATCCGCAGGACGGATGCCCTCCACGGCTACTCGGAGGAGAGCTACAACACCTGGATCGAGAGCCTCGGCCTCGACCCCAGGAGTCGCAACGACGCCGAGCTGCTCGGTCTCATCGCCAGCTCGACCGCCATGGTCGAGCTCGACAAGGCCGGTCGCCTGGCACTGGGCAAGGTCGAGGAGTCCGATCCCGGTGCCATCGCCACGCTCGGTCTCGAGGGCGACGTCATGGTCGTCGGCGCCTTCGACCACTTCGAGATCCGCAACGTCGAGGTCCACGCCTCCAAGCAGGTGGACCGCGCCGAGCGCCTCGAGGGCCTGCTCTTCCGCGATTAGGCAAGGAGGGGTTGTCTTGACAAGCGAATATCGGCACGTACCCGTGATGCTCGAGGAGGTCCTGCGTGAGCTGGACCCCAAGCCGGGAGACGTCGTCTGCGACTGCACCCTGGGCGGGGCCGGCCACACGGTCGAGCTCGCCCGCCGCATCCAGCCCGAGGGGCTCTCCCTTGGGATCGACCAGGACGACATGGCGCTCGAGGCTGCCGAGAGGCGCATGGCCAAGGAGGCCCCCGAGGCCGCCCGCCTGTTCCTCAAGGGCAACTTCGGTGACCTCGACGAGCTCCTCCTGAAGGCGCGCGTCGACGGGGTCGACTGCTTCCTGTTCGACCTCGGCGTCTCCTCCCCCCAACTCGATATTCCCGAACGGGGCTTCTCCTACCACGAAGACGCCCCACTTGACATGCGGATGGATCCGGGGAACAACACCCTAACCGCAGCAGAGGTCATCAATACCTACAACGAAACCGACCTCACCCGGATCCTCCGCCTGTACGGTGACGAGAGCCATGCCGCGCGCATCGCACGAGAGATCGTCCGACGCCGCGGCAAGGCCCCCATCACCACCACCCTCGAGCTCGTCGATGCGATCAAGGCGGGGATTCCCGCCGCCGCGCGTCGCCATGGCGGACACCCCGCGCGCAAGTCCTTCCAGGCCCTGCGCATCGAGGTGAACCACGAGCTCGAGGTCCTCGAGAGAGGGCTCGAGGCTGCGATCCGCTGGGCCAACCCAGGCGGAAGGATCTGCGTCATCAGCTACCACTCGCTCGAGGACCGCATCGTCAAGCACGTCTTTGGCGAGATGTCACGGGGCTGCACCTGCCCGCCGGAGCTTCCGGTGTGCGTGTGCGGGAACGTGCCGATAGTCGACGTCAGGACGAGGCGTCCCCTCACCGCAGGCGAGGGGGAGCTCGAGGCCAACCCCCGGGCTCGCAGCGCCAAGATGCGCGTGGCGGTCAAGCTCTAGCGAGCGCCCGCGCACGGAAGGTCACAGAACGGGCCTTGTGCCCGAGACGTGAATAGCACCACAACGCACCACCACGCACCACAAACGCAGCCCAAACGCACCACCAACGCACCACCGCCGCACCACACCACAAACACAACAGCACCAACGCGGCACAAACGAACCACGGACGAACCACCAACGCACCACCAAGGAGCCACCATGAGCTACGCAGGATCAGAGGCCGTGAGCCTTGCATACGCCGAGAGGAGCCAGGCATACGAGCGCACCGCGCTTCGCCCGGCCTTCGAGGTAGTCAATGGCGCAGGCCTCGACGCCCGCGTGCGCCAGGGTGTCTCCGACGACTTCATCACGAAGGTGAGGATCGCGCTCGTCGCCGTCGTTACCGTCGTTGTGCTTGGCGCCTGCCGCATCGGCATCTGCGCCATGACGCTCACCACCCTCCAGTCGAACAGCGCCCTCCGTGCCGAGATCAAGCAGGCGCAGGCGCTCGAGACGGACCTCAAGGTCACGGGCTCGCTCCTCTCGGACAGCTCGCGCATCGACCGCATCGCCACGCAGAACTACGGTATGGTGAAGGTGACCGAGTACGAGACCATCTCCATCCCCCTCGTCGACGTGCCCCAGGTTGACGCCCAGGCGGAGGCCGAGGTCGCCGATCCCGCGGACGCCGCGATCGTCCAGGCGGAGGCCGACGAGGAGGAGCAGCCCCTCGTCACCACCATGGCGATGCCCAAGGCCGAGGAGACGGAGGGCGAGGCGGAGGACGAGCCCAGCCTCTTTGACTGGGCGGATGCGGTCCATAGGCCCGACGGCCAGTACGCGCACGCATAGGCAGCCCCATGGCTCGCGGCGGGCGACAGTCACGTTCCGGTGACAGGGACAGGCGCGGCTCCTCTTACGACGAGGCGCCGCGCTCTTCACGTGGCGGGGTGCCCTCCGTAGCGAACCCCGCCATCATGCGTCTCGTCGAGACCATCTTCTTCGCCCTCATCGGCATCGTCGTGCTGCGCCTGGTGTGGATCCAGGTCATAGACGGGCCGCGCCTCGCCGAGCGCGCGGAGACCCAGCGCACCAACGTCGCCGTGATCAACGCCAAGCGCGGCACCATCTACGACCGCAACGGCAACGTGCTGGCGATGAGCGTGGACTGCAAGACCATCTACTGCAATCCCAAGGAGGTCACGGACGCGCCGCGGACGGCCCGCGTGCTCGCGTCGGTCCTTGGCGGCAACGGCTCCGACTACCTCGAGATAGTCGCCATGGACACCACCTTCGTCTATGTTGAGCGCCAGGTGGACGACACGGTGGCGGCGGACCTCAAGCAGGCCCTCGCCGACGAGGGCCTCACGGGCATCTACTTCCTGCCCGACACCAAGCGCATCTACCCCTATGGCGCGACGGGCGGCCAGGTGCTGGGCGTCGTGGGCATCGACGGGGACGGCCTCTCGGGCATCGAGCTGTACTACAACGACATCCTGCGTGGCGTCAACGGCGAGCTGCGCATGGAGCTCTCGCGCGATGGCGACCCCATCGCCGGCGGCAAGTCCACCATCATCGAGGCACAGAACGGCCAGGACATCGTCCTCTCCCTCGACATCGACATCCAGCGCATGGCCGAGGAGATGATCGTCGAGGGCGTGCGCCAGTACGACGCGGAGTCGGGCTCGGTCATGGTCGTCGACCCGCAGAACGGCGAGATCCTCGCCGCCTGCTCGACGCCGCTGCTCGACCTCACCGACCCGTCCTCCATCGTTCCCGAGGCCCTCAAGCTGAGGCTCGTCTCGGACACCTACGAGCCGGGCTCGGTCTTCAAGGTGATCACGATGACCACGGGCGTCGAGAACGGCGTCATCACGCCGGACACGCCCTACTCCGTCCCGGCCGAGGTCAGGATCGGCGACGACATGGTCCACGACGACGACGGGCGCGACTACACCATGGACATGGACGTCCGCGAGATCCTGCGCCGCTCCTCGAACACGGGGACCTCGCTCGTGGCGCGCGACCTTGGCCCCGATATGTTCGCGAACGGGGTAGCGGGCTTTGGCATCGGGACCCTCACGGGCATCGACTATCCCGGCGAGGTCCAGGGCCTCGTCCGCCAGCGCGACGAGTACGAGCTCTCCACCTGGCCCGTCATGTCGTTTGGCCAGGGCGTCGCGGTGCCGATGATCCAGATGGTGCGCGGCTTTGCCGCAATCGCCAACGACGGGGTTCCCTACACGCCGCACTTCCTCGTCTCCGTGGGCGGACAGGCGGTCGACTGGCCGGCTCAGGCGCCCCTCTGCACACCCGAGACCGCCGCGACCATCACGGACATGCTGCGCGACGTCATGGACACGGGCACGGGCGCCGCGGGCGACGTCGCCGGCTATGACATCGCGGGCAAGACGGGCACGGGCGAGCAGGTCAAGGAGGGCGAGACCGGCTACTCCGACTTCTACTACGTCTCGTCGCTGGTGGGCTATGCCAACGCGGACGACCCCGAGGTCATGGTCTACGTGGGCCTCAACGGCACGCCGTACCTCTCGAGTGACTCGGCGGCGCCCGTCTTCTCGGCTATCATGGGAGAGGCGCTGGTCGACATGGGCGTCCAGCCCGTCGAGTCGGTCCCCGAGACCGAGTAGGCGCGAGGGAGGGTTCCAGAATGCTGAACATGACGGTTGGCGAGATCGCGCGCGCCACAGGTGCGGAGCTCGTCCAGGGTGATGCGGGGCGCATGTGCCACGGGGTCGCCCGGGACTCCCGCGCGGCGGGGGACGGTGCGGTCTTCGTCGCCTTCCCGGGCGAGCGCGTCGACGGCAACGACTTTGCGGCGTCGGCGGCACGGGCTGGCGCTGGCTGCGTCGTCCTCACGCGCGAGGCAGGGAGCGACCTGCTCGAGGAGTGCGCCGAGCTGGGATGCCCCATCCTGCGCGCGGCAGACGGCGACCCCGAGGCCTTCATGCTCGCGCTTGCCGCGGAGTGGCGCGCCCGCAACCCCCAGTGGGTCGTGGTGGGCGTGACGGGGTCGGTGGGCAAGACCACCACCAAGGACATGCTCTCCTGTGCCATCGCGCGCCGCTGGCGGGTCCACGCCAACACCGGCAACCTCAACAACCTCATCGGCATGCCCCTCACGCTGCTCATGGCCCCCGACGACGCCCAGGTCCTGGTGCTCGAGATGGGCATGAACCACAAGGGCGAGATCGACCGGCTCACCAGGTCCGCCCGACCCAACCTCGCCGTGGTGACCAACGTGGGAACGAGCCATATCGGCTTCCTTGGCTCGCGCGAGAACATCGCCCGCGCCAAGGCCGAGATCGTCGCCGGCATGTGTGCGGGCACGCTCCCCGACGGCACCGTCGTGGGTCCCTGCCTCGCCCTCACCTCGGCCGATGACTTCACCGGCTTCATCGCCGATGACTTCGCGACCCCCGCGGGCGTCGAGGTCGAGCTCGTGGGCATGCGTGCGACCGATGCGGTGCGCGCCTCCGACGTCACGCTCGACGAGGTGGGCGTCGCGCACTTCACGCTCTCCTTCGCCGACGGGTGGTCGGCCCCCGTCGCCCCGAGCGTGCCCGGACGCCACGTGGTGAGCGACTACCTGCTCGCCGTCGCCGTGGCGGACCGTCTGGGCGTGCCGCGCGAGGACGTGACGGACGCGCTGGCAAACATGCCCGCGACCCACATGCGCCTCGAGGTCGTGGGCGGGGACGGCCATCCGCGCATCATCGACGACTCGTACAACGCCGCGCCGTCCTCGATGGCGGCGGCCCTCGACGTGCTGTGCTCCATGACCTGCGCGGGCAGGCGCGTGGCGGTGCTGGGCGAGATGGGCGAGCTGGGGGACCGCGAGGAGACCCTCCACGCGATCGTGGGTGCCTATGCGGCCGCCAAGCCCATCGACCTGCTCGTCCTCGTGGGAGGGAGGCTCGCCGGCGCCATGCGCGAGGCGGCCGTCTCCTGCGGCATGTCCGACGACCGCATCGAGTGCTTCGAGACCGTCGAGGAGGCGGTGCGCGTGCTCGCGCCCGTGCTCGACGAGCGTGACCTCGTCCTTGCCAAGGCGTCCCGTTCCGCGGGGCTCGACCGCTTCGTCCAGGGGGTGCTTGGCCAATGATCGGCAATCCCGCATATCCCACCTACCAGGTGTTCCTTTCCCTGGGCATCGCCGCCGTCCTCACGATGGCGCTGATGCCGTTCTTCATCAAGCTCATGCGCCGCGAGGGGGTGGGCCAGCAGATCCGTGCCGACGGCCCCCAGCGCCACCTCGTGAAGCAGGGCACGCCCACCATGGGCGGCGTCGTGATCCTGCTGGCCATGCTCATCACCTGCCTGCTCATGGCAAAGATGTCGACCGACCTGACCATCTGCCTCGTGGCGACGCTCGCCACGGCGGCCCTGGGCCTCATGGACGACATCGAGTCCGTCGCCCACGAGCGCTCCCTGGGCCTCACGCCCAGGCAGAAGATGCTGGGCCTCACCGTGATCTCGGTCGCGTTCTGCCTGGTCGCGGTCAACCGCTGCGGCGTCGCGCCCGTCATCGCCTTCCCCGGCGGCTTCGTGCTCGACCTCGGCGTGCTCACCACCACCATCGCAGGTGTCAGGGTCCCCTGGCTCTACGTGTTCTTCGTCTTCCTGCTCATGGCGGGGCTCTCCAACTCCGTGAACCTCACCGACGGCCTTGACGGGCTCGCTGGTGGCACCGTGCTGGTCGTCATGTTGGCGCTGGCCGCCGTGGCCTTCCGCTACGACGAGATCAACCTGGCCATCTTCGCGAGCTCCATCGCGGGCGCGTGCGTGGGCTTCATCTGGTTCAACTGCTACCCGGCGACCATCTTCATGGGTGACACGGGGTCGCTCGCGCTGGGCGCCGCCATCGCCGCGATGGGCGTGCTCACCAAGACCGAGGTCACGACGCTGGTCATGAGCGGTCTCTTCATCTGCGAGGCGCTCTCGGTGATCATCCAGGTCGTGAGCTTCAAGTCGACGGGCAAGCGCGTCTTCCTCATGGCGCCGCTGCACCATCACTTCGAGAAGAAGGGCTGGAGCGAGACGAAGGTCGTCCTGCGCTTCTGGATCATCTCGGGCGTCTTCGCGGCCCTGGGGTTCGCCTTGTACTTCCAGCTCTGGTAGGGAGCCGAGTCGTTCTGTTCGTGCTGCGGTGATGGGCTCCAAGGCACCATTGCCGCCCCTTAGCCGGCCCATGTTGCGGTAAACTAGGAGTGTTGTGAAACGCACCTAAATCGCAGCTGGGAGACCCCACGTGACCATCTCGAACATAACCGCGCGCCTTGGGCGCACCTGTGTGCTTGGCCTGGGCAAGACGGGCGTTGCCGTCGCACGCTACCTCGTCTCGCTCGTGCCCGACCGCGTCGACTCCGTGACGCTCTATGGAGGTGCCACCTCGACGCCCGGGGAGGCCGTACGCGAGCTCGAGGGCTTGGGCGTCCGCGTGGTCACCGGGACCGACGAGGTCGAGGGCAGCTACGACCTGGCCGTCGCCTCGCCGGGCATCTCGGAGTTCTCCGACTTCTTCCTCTCCGCCGCGGCCCATGCCGACCAGATCATCGGGGAGCCCGAGCTCGCCTGGCGCGAGAGTCCCTTCGACTGGGTTGCCATCACGGGGACCAACGGCAAGACCACCACGACCACGCTCACGCGCGACCTGCTGCGCGCGGGCGGCATCGAGGCTGAGGCCGTGGGCAACATCGGCACCAACGCGATCGGCGAGGTTGCCGGACGCCACGAGGGCGAGTGGTTTGTCGCCGAGCTCTCCAGCTACCAGCTCGCGACGTCGCACACGATCCACCCCCGTGTCGCCGTCCTGCTCAACATCACGCCCGACCACCTCTCCTGGCACCGCACGCACGAGAACTACGCGGCCGCCAAGGAACGCGTCTTTGCCAACCTCACGCCGTCCGACCTCGCGGTCGTCGCATGCGAGCCGGGCTGTGCGACCATCCTGTCCCGCCTCGAGGCCCGCGGCCTGCGCGTGTGCCGCCTGGACCCCGAGCGTGACGCGGGCACCCCCTGCGCAGCCTTCGCGCGCGACGGCGTCCTCGTGGTGCGCCTCGACGGCATCGAGCACGAGCTCGTCACCATCGAGGACCTGCCCATCAAGGGCATCCACAACGTCGAGAACGCGCTCGCCTCGGCAGCTGCCGCCCTCGAGGTGGGCGTGTCCGACGAGGCCGTGCGTGCGGGCCTTCTCGCCTTCCACGCGCTCGAGCACCGCATCGAGCCCTGTGGCGAGGTCGGGGGCGTCAGCTTTGTCAACGACTCCAAGGGGACCAACGTCGACGCCGTCCTCAAGGCCCTCACCGCCTTCGAGCCGGGACGCATCGTGCTGCTTGCCGGCGGCACCGACAAGGGCACCGACCTTGCCGAGCTCGCGGATGCCGTCTGCGACGGCTGTCGTGCCGTGGTGTGTTACGGCGAGGCAGGGGAGCGCTTCCGCGAGGCCTTCTCGGCGGCCGCGGGTAGCCGCGGCTCGAACCTCTCCGTGCTTGCCGCGCCGCACATGGCCGAGGCGCTCGACGCCGCCGTGGCCGCGGCGCTTCCGGGGGACACCGTCCTGCTCAGTCCCGCCTGCGCCTCCTTCGACGAGTTCTCGGGCTTCGAGGAGCGCGGCCGCGTCTTCAAGGCCCTCGTCGCCGAGCGCATCGCGCGTGCCGGGGAGGTGCGCTAGATGGCAGGCGGTCGGGAATCGTCCGACAGGGGCACGGCCAGCACGCCGTCACGCTTCATGGCGCCGCGCCTCGTGCTCATCGCCGCCACCTTCGTGCTCGTGGCGATGGGTCTGCTCATGATCTTCTCGGCAAGCTCCGTCTCGGCCCTCGCCGACATGGGCGACCCCACGTACTACCTCAAGAGGCAGGCCGTCTTCGTGGTGGTGGGTACCGCGATGGCGGCCATCGTCGCCCACTTCGACTACCACGTGTGGAGCCACTCGCTCGTCTGGCTCCTCTGGATGGGCGTCGTGGGCCTGCTCATGCTCACGGCGATCATCGGCGTCGCGACCAAGGGCGCCGTCCGCTGGGTCGAGCTTGCCGGCTTCAGGTTCCAGCCCTCCGAGTTCGCCAAGCCCGTGGTCATCCTCACGGCGGCGAACATCCTGCAGGCGTGGTTCGAGGAGGGCTCGCTGTCGTTCGAGCGCGGTCTCGGCCTCGCGGCCGTCGGCGTCGGCGTGCCCCTCGTCCTCATCATCGTCCAGCCTGACAAGGGCACCACCCTCATCATCGCGGCGACGGTCTTCGTCATGGCGGTGCTCGCGGGGCTTCCTCTGTCCATCGTCATCCCCGCGATCGGTGCCCTGTTCGTGGTGGGCCTCGTCGTTGGCCTGGGCGACGACTACTCCCGCCAGCGCATCCTCACCATGCTCGACCCCTGGAAGGACCCCTTTGACACCGGCTACCAGCTCATCCAGGGCTTCTATGCCTTTGGGTCGGGTGGCCTCACCGGTGTTGGCCTGGGGCTCTCGCGCCAGAAGTACGCCTACCTCCCCGAGGCCCACAACGACTTCATCTTTGCCATCATCGGCGAGGAGCTGGGGCTGGTGGGGGCGCTCGCGGTGCTTGCCCTCTTCGTCGCGATCATATGGGCGGGCTACCGCATCGCGCGCTATGCGCCCGACCTCGCCGGCACGCTCATCGCCGCCGGCTCCGCGTCGCTGCTCACCATCCAGCTGCTGCTCAACGTCACGGGCGTCCTGGGGCTGTTCCCGCTGTCGGGCAAGCCGCTGCCGTTCGTGAGCTATGGCGGCTCGTCCATCATGTCGTCCCTCATCATGGTTGGCCTCATGGTCTCCGTCTCGTGCGCCAGCTCCCTGCCCGAGACGGTCTATGACGTGCGCCGCAGCCAGATGAGGGTCAGCAGGGACAGCTCCGGTGCCGGCCAGATGACGCCGGTGTTCAAGGTGCTTGACGGGGGCAATCCCCGCGGCGGTCGCGAGCGCATCGACCTGGGCCCGTCGCCCACCGAGCGCCTGCGCGGCTCGGGCTCGCGGTCGGTGCCCCTGCAGGACAGGAGGAGGAACAAGTGAGCGAGAGAGTGCTCGAGGTCGCCATCGCCGCAGGCGGTACGGCCGGTCACATCAACCCGGCCCTGGCGCTTGCCGAGGAGCTCGCCGCGCGCGGGCATCACGTCACGTTCTATGGCCAGCCCACGCGGCTCGAGGCGACGCTCGTGCCCGAGGCTGGCTTCGACTTCTGCGAGATGAACGTCTCGGGCTTCGACCGCTCGCGCCCCTGGACGCTCGTCCAGGCTCTCGTGCGCATGGCGGCCGCCGAGCGTCGCCTTGGGAAGGTCTTCGCCGAGAGGGGCGTCCCCGACGTCGCCATAGGCTTTGGCGCCTACGTCGAGCTCCCGCTCATCCGCTGGTGCCATGCGCATGGCGTGCCCTGCCTCATCCACGAGCAGAACTCCGTCCCCGGCCTTGCCAACAAGGTCTCCTCGACGCAGTGCAAGGACGTCTGCGTCGCCTTCCCCGCAGCCCTGGGAGCCTTTGCCAAGGCGAAGGCGAAGGGCGCCGAGCTCGTCGTGACCGGCAACCCCGTGCGTCGCGACGTGGTGGACGCCGACGCGGCCGCCGGCCGCGCCTCGCTGGGCATTCCCGACGACGCGCGCGTCCTGCTCGTCTTTGGCGGGAGCCTTGGGGCGCGCCACCTCAACCAGGCCATCGCGGGCCTCAAGGACGAGCTCCTGTCCCGCAGCGACCTGCACGTGGTGCACTCGACGGGTGCGAAGTGCCACGACGAGGCCCTCGAGGCCCTCGCGCTCACTCCCGAGGAGGAGCGGCGCTGGCACGTGCTCTCCTACATCTCGAACATGGGTGACGTGCTTGCCTGTGCCGACCTCGTCGTCTCGAGGGCCGGCGCGTCGTCCGTGGCCGAGATCTCGGCCCTTGCCGTGCCCAGCGTGCTCGTGCCGTATCCCTTCGCGACGGCCGACCACCAGACCACCAATGCCCGCTACCTCGTCGACGAGGGCGCGGCCATCCTCGTGGCCGACGACGACCTGGACGACGAGGCGAAGTTCGCTCGTCCGCTGCTCGAGCTCCTCGACGATCCCGAGCGGCTCGCCGCCATGCGCGAGGCCGCCAGGGGCACAGGCGCCGAGCGTGCGGCGTCGGCCCTCGCAGACCGGGTGGAGAAGGCGGGGTGCGCCTAGGGACGACCGCTCCATGCGGTAGAGTAGTGGCATCCATCCGGGGACGTTAAGGGACCCAAGACAGACGACGGCAGGGAGGAACGACCATGCCTGGCATTTCCAACACCAACGACTTCAAGAGCGCCCACTTCATCGGCATCGGCGGCGCGGGCATGAGCGGCATCGCCGTCGTGCTCCACGAGCGTGGCTGCAAGGTCACCGGCAGCGACCTCAAGAGCTCGTACTACGTGCGTGAGCTCGAGGACGCGGGCATCGAGGTCACCATCGGCCACGACGCCTCCACCATCGACCGCGTGCGTCCCGACGTCGTGGTCACCTCCACCGCCATCCCCGAGACCAACCCCGAGGTCGTCCGCGCCAAGGAGCTGGGCATCGACATCTGGCCCCGCGCCAAGATGCTCTCCGCGCTGGGCAAGGGCTCCCTCACCATCGCCGTCGCCGGCACGCACGGCAAGACCACCACGTCCTCCATGGTGGCCACCATGCTCGACCGCCTGGGCATGGACCCGTCCTTCCTCATCGGCGGCATCGTGGAGGGCTATGGCACCAACGGCCGCAACGGCAGCGGTCCCTTCGTCTGCGAGGCCGACGAGTCGGACGGCTCCTTCCTCTTCCTCGACCCCGACGTCGTGGTGGTGACCAACATCGAGGCCGACCACCTCGACCACTACGGCTCGCTCGAGAACATCGAGAAGACCTTCTGCACCTTCATGGACCTGGTGGGGGAGTCCGGCACGGTGATCGTGTGTGCCGAGTCCGACCGCGTCGTCGAGCTCGCGCGCTCGACAGGCCGTCGCGTCCTCACCTATGGCACGGCCTTGGGCTGCGACTTCCGTCTCACGCCCGGCAAGACCATGGGCGTCGCGAGCTCCTTCACCGTCCGCGTCCCCAACGGCGCGAGCCTGCCCGTCCACATCAGCGCCAACCCCGGCATGCACAACATGCTCAACGCCACCGCCGCCCTCGCCGTCGCCGACGTCATCGGCTGCGACCTCGAGGCCGCAGCCGAGGCGCTCTCCAAGTTCCAGGGCGCCCGTCGTCGCTTCACCCACGTGGGCGACGTCTGCGGCGTCACGGTCATCGACGACTACGGCCACCATCCCACCGAGATCGCGGTGACCCTTTCTGCCGCCAAGAGGCTCGACTTCAAGCGCGTGGTCTGCGTGTTCCAGCCCCATCGCTACACCCGCACCCAGGCCCTTGCGAACGAGTTCGCCTCCGCCTTCGACGACGTCGACGTCCTCTACGTCATGGACGTCTTCGCGGCGGGCGAGATGCCCATCCCGGGCGTCTCGGGCAAGAACCTCGCGCTCACCATCGCGGAGCGCGGCAAGTGCGGCGAGATCCACTACGTGCCCAACCGTCACGAGCTGGTCGAGCGTCTCTGCGGCACCTGCCAGGAGGGCGACCTGCTCGTCACCATGGGTGCCGGCGACGTCACCCTCATGGGCCCGCTGTTCGTCGAGGCCTTCGCCGCAGCAAACGACGCGGGGGCCGAGGCCAACGGTACTGAGTAGGGACGAGACTTGAGCCTCTTCAACGCATACATGGCCCTGTCGGGCGCCATCGACGCAGACGTCCTGCGCGACGAGCGCCTGTCGCGTCGGACCACCTACCGTGTCGGCGGTCCGGCAGCCCTCGTCGTGCGTTGCAACGACCACCGGTCCCTCGTGAGGACGATCGACGTGCTCGCGCACGAGAAGGTCAAGTGGGTGGTCATGGGCAAGGGGTCCAACGTGCTCGTCTCCGACGATGGCTACGAGGGCTGCGTCATCCTGCTGGGCAGGGACTTCTCGCGCGCGTCCTTCTCGGCCGACGAACCGGGCGTCATCACGGTCGGTGCGGGCCTCATGATGGCCAAGCTGGTCGCCGACTCCATGTCGCGTGGCCTGTCGGGCCTCGAGTGCTGCGCCGGCATTCCCGGCACCGTGGGCGGCGCCATCGCCATGGACGCGGGCACGCGCAACGACTGGATCGGCCCGCGTGTGCGCGACGTCGTCGCGCTGCGCCCCGGCGAGGGGCTCGTGCGTCACTATGGCTCCGACATCATGTGGGGCTACCGCACCACGTCGCTTCCTGCTGGTGACATCATCCTCGAGGCGACGCTCATGCTCACGCCCTCCACCCGCGAGGCCGTGGGCATCGCCGTCGAGAAGCTCATGGAACGCCGCAAGCGCACCCAGCCCATGGGAAAGCCCTGCTGTGGCTCGGTCTTCCGCAACCCGCCCGGCATGTCCGTGGGGGCCCTGCTCGACGACTGCGGGCTCAAGGGATATGCCGTGGGCGGCGCCCAGGTGTCCGACGTCCACGCCAACTTCGTGGTCAACAACGGCAACGCGACCTCCGCCGACGTCATGGCCGTCATCTCGCACATGCACCAGACCGTCCTCGCCCAGCACGGCATCGACCTCGAGCCCGAGGTCAAGTTCCTGGGCTTCTCGAGGTAGCGCCATGGCAGACGTACGCACACCCAAGGAGCAAGCAAGGCCGACGATCAAGCGGCAGCCCCAGGCGGTCGCCCAGGAGGGGAGCAGGGGGCTTCCCCTTCCCGCCATCATCGCGCTCGTGGTGGCGGTCATGGCCGTGCTCGCCCTCGTCGCCCTGCTCGTGCTCTCCCACACGCCCGTCCTCACCATCACGGGGATCGACGTCGAGTCGACCGAGCACATCTCGGCGGAGTCCATCGCCAAGCTTGCGCGGGTGGAGGAGGGGACGACCCTGCTCAACGTGGATGTCGATGCCGTGGCCGAGAGCGTACGGCGCAACCCCTGGGTTGAGGACGTCCAGATCACGCGCGAGTTCCCCGACAGGCTCAAGATTGTCGTGACCGAGCGCAAGCCCGGGGCCATCGTCCTCATGGGCTCGGGGACCATCGCCTGGTACCTGGGTTCCGACGGCACCTGGATCGAGCCGTTCAACGTCGAAGTCGCCGCCAACCAAACTGTGATCGAAGCGGCTCAGCTGCATGCGACCGAGGCTGGCTGCCGGCTTGTCACCGACGTCTCGGCGGAGGTCGTCCCCGTTGCCGGCGAGGTGGCTGCCGACGAGTCCCTCCAGGCGGTCCTGGCCTACCTCGATGGCTTCTCGGAGGGGTTCGCCGCACAGGTCGTGCGCTTCTCGGCACCAAACCGCGAGAGCGTCTCGTGCACGCTCGAGAGCGGTGTCGAGGTGTCCCTTGGCGCCCCCACCAACATCGCCACCAAGGAGGCGATCGTGACGCAGGTGCTTGCCGAGCACCCGGACCAGATCACCTACATCAACGTCCGCGTTCCCTCGCGACCGAGCTACCGCGAGGTGGGGACCGATTCCGTCCAGGAGGGGACTGGTGCCCTTGCCGAGGACGAGTACTCCCAGCCCCAGGAGCTCACCGAGGACGAGTGGTACTACGGTCAGCACTCCGACTATCCCGAGGGCCTCGAGTGGGGCTACGACTACTACGACGCCGCCTCCGACACCTACTACGAGTACCAGCCCGAGACGGACTCCTACATCACGTGGTAGCCTCATATCTCACTCGAGGGATGGGTTGAGGAGTCTCCTTTACGGTGCTTGAACTTTAGGGTACTTGAGGGTTTGCAGCAACTTGGGAATTGCTGGTAACGATGCCCTTTACCTGCGGAGTTCACATTTTTAACTTTTTTCTTGACTTCTTGGTGGGACTTGTGCCAATATGACGCGCTTTACCTCTCATATAGAGGTTAACTTGAACTTTAGGGTTTTATTACTGCAGGTCGAAGCACAAGAGCACCACCACAAGAGTGGCCTGAGCACGCAAGCGGACGGCCAGGAACCACGCAAGGAGGAAGCATGAACGACATCGAAATCCCGAGCAACTACCTCGCCGTCATCAAGGTCGTCGGCGTCGGCGGCGGTGGCACCAACGCCGTCAACCGCATGATCGAGGAGAACATCCGTGGCGTCGAGTTCGTCGCCATCAACACCGATGCCCAGGCCCTGGCCATCTCCGACGCCGACGTGAAGGTCCACATCGGCGCCGACATCACCAAGGGCCTTGGCGCTGGCGCCAACCCCGAGGTCGGCCGTCAGGCAGCCGAGGAGAGCCGCGACGAGATCAAGCGCGCGCTCGCCGGCGCCGACATGGTCTTCATCACCGCGGGCGAGGGCGGTGGCACCGGCACCGGCGCCGCCCCGGTCGTCGCCGAGATCGCCAAGAAGGACGTCGGCGCCCTCACCGTCGCCGTCGTCACCAAGCCGTTCAGCTTCGAGGGCCGCAAGCGCGCCACCTCCGCCGCCGACGGCATCAAGGAGCTCTCCGAGGCAGTCGACACCCTCATCGTCATCCCCAACGACCGACTCCTCACCATCTCCGAGAAGAAGACCACGATGCTCGAGGCCTTCCACATGGCCGACGACGTCCTGTCCCAGGGCACCCGCGGCATCACCGACCTCATCACCATCCCCGGCCTGATTAACCTCGACTTCGCCGACGTCTGCACGATCATGCGTGGCTCCGGCACCGCCATGATGGGCATTGGTGCCGCCACCGGCGACAACCGTGCCATCGACGCCGCCCAGGAGGCCATCTCCAGCCGCCTGCTCGAGAACTCCATCGACGGCGCCACCCGCGTCCTGCTCTCCATCGCCGGCAACAAGGACCTCGGCATCCAGGAGATCAACGACGCGGCCGACCTCGTCGCCTCCAACGTCGACCCCGAGGCCACCATCATCTTCGGCACCGTCGTGGACGAGTCCCTCGGAGACGAGGTCCGCGTCACCGTCATCGCCACCGGCTTCGACGACTTTGGCTCGCAGACCGCGTTCCCCTCGCTTGACGCGCGTGCCCGCCTCCCCAAGGTCGAGCCGCAGTCCCAGGTCCCCAGCCGCACGTCCTCGCGTCCCGCCCCGGCCACGTCGTCGTCCTCCGACTTCGACATCCCCGAGTTCCTGAGGCGCAGCCGCCAGTAGCATGACGGCGCCGGTCCTGACAAGGCGTACCGTAGGTGGCGTGACCCTGCTAGGCGACGAGCGTCGCCCGGGCGGGGTCACGCTCGCGTTCACGGAGCGTACCGGCGGCGTCTCCCTGCCGCCCTACGCATCGCTCAACCTTGGGAGCCGCTGCGGGGACGATCCCGCGGCCGTCATCGAGAACCGCCGCAGGGCCCTCGCGGCCATCGGCGCGGAGGACCTTGCGGCCAACCTCGTCGAGCCGCGCCAGGTGCATGGCTCGGAGGTCGTCGTCGTGCGCTCGTCGGACGCGCCGTCGCTTGCGGCATCCCGCGAGGAGGCCGCGTCGGGCAGGGATGCTGTCGTGTGCACGTGCGCCGACGTGCCCGTCCTGCTCTGCTATGCCGACTGCGTCCCCGTCGTGCTCGTCGCCCCGGGAGGCTTCGCGGTCGTGCACTCGGGATGGCGCGGCACCATCGCGCGCATCTCCGCCAGGGCCCTCTCCGTCCTCTGCTCCGAGACCGGCGCCGCTCCCGGCGAGGTGCTCGCCTATGTCGGCCCGCACATTCTCGCAGGGGACTACGAGGTGTCGGCAGACCTCGCGGACCGCTTCGCGGGGGAGTTCGGCCCCGAGGCGCGGGTGGGGGAGCGCAACCTCGACCTCACCTTCTGCGTCGATGCCGCGCTCCTGGATGCTGGGATGGCACGGGGTTCCATCTGCCACGCGGGAGTCTCGACCCCGCGCGCCACGGACAGGTTCTACTCGTATCGAGCCGAGGGGGGCACGTGCGGGAGGCACGCCGCCCTCGCGTTCATGGGAGATGATTCTCATGCCTAACACCTACGTCGACTTCCTGCGCGGCCGTCGCCTCGAGCTCGAGGGGCGCATCGCCGACGCCTGCTCGCGGGCAGGTCGCGACCCTGGCGAGGTCTCGCTCGTGGCCGTCTCGAAGACGGTCGACGTGGACGGGGTCCTTGCCGCCATCGAGGCCGGTCACGCGCGCTTTGCCGAGAACCGCCCCCAGGAGCTCGTGCGCAAGTGCGCCGCCCTCGACGAGGCTGGCCTTCTGGGCTCGGTTTCCATGGATATGATCGGCAACCTCCAGAAGAACAAGATCAACCAGGTCATCGGACGTGCGGGCCTCATCCACTCCATCTCGGGGCTTCACCTCGCCGAGGGCGTCTCGTCGCGCTCCGAGGCCAGGGGGCTCGTCTCACGCGTTCTGCTCGAGGTCAACGTGAGTGGGGAGGGCACCAAGTCGGGCTTCTCGCCCAGCGAGGTCATCCAGTCCCTCGACGAGCTGCTCTGCCTGCGGGGCATCGAGGTCATGGGCCTCATGACCATGGCTCCCGCCCATGACGCCGACGCCGCCCGACGCACGTTCTCGGGCCTGCGCGAGCTGCGTGACGAGCTCGAGGAGCGGGGAGGGCGCGCGCTGCCCGTCCTGTCCTGCGGCATGAGCGACGACTTTGAGCTGGCGGTGGAGGAAGGGTCCACCCTCGTGAGGTTGGGCAGGGTCGTCTTCGACCCGGACTATACTCTGGGGTAACATCACATTGGAATGGACGTGCCTGGGGCACGTGCGACATACAGGAAGGGATAGCATGGGCATTCTCGACACCATCAGGGAACGACTGAACCTCGACGGCGACGGCTACTATGACGACGGCCCGTATGACGACGAGGGCGACTACTACGAGGAAGAGCCCCAGGAGCAGCATGGCCTGCTGGGCAACACCCCCCGCCCCGAGGCGCAGAGCGTCACCGTGACGCCGCGCGGCGGCTACGTCCAGCGCGAGACGTACGACCCCACGGCGCAGAACCGCACCTACACGCCTTCGTACACCCCCTCATATGACATGCAGGCGACGCGCCTGACCACGCGTGACGATGCCACCTACCTGGCTGAGCGCACCTCCTCGGGGACGCTGCAGCCCTATGTCCTGCGCCCCGTCTCCTACGACGACGCCCAGCAGGTCGTGCGTCGCGTCCGCACCAACCAGCCCGTGGTCCTCTCGTTCAAGGCGACCAACGTCGAGACGGCAAAGCGCATCTTCGACTTCTGCGCCGGCCTCGCCATGGGTGTGGGCGGCTCGATCGAGGAGCTGGGCGACAGGTGCTTCGCGGTCCTGCCCGCCGGAGCCCAGATCTCGGACGCCGAGATCGAGAAGCTCGTCTCCACCGGCGTTCTCTCGAGGTAGCCATGAGCCACGACATCAGCATTGCCTTCATCGGCGCGGGCGCCATGGGTGGCGCCATTGCGCGCGGCATCATCTCGAGCGGCGCCGTCGAGGCGTCCAACGTGAGCGTGGGCGACCCCAGCGAGGCCGTCCGCGCCTCCTTTGACGAGCTTGGGGCCCAGACCTACGCGGACTCCTTCGACATGCTCGGCACGGCAAGGCCCGACGTGGTCGTCATCGCCGTCAAGCCGCAGATCCTCTCCAAGGTGGTCGCCCCCGCGGCGAGCCGCCTCGACGGCCGTCTCGTGGTCTCGATCGCCGCAGGCGTCGCCCTCTCCACGCTCGAGCAGGTCGTGGGCCACGGCAGGATCGTCCGCGTGATGCCCAACCTGCCCATGGCCCACCTCTCCGGTGCCGCCGCCATCTGCCCCGGCCCCTCGGCCTCCCAGCGCGACGTCGAGCTCGTGCGCGACCTGCTGGCAAACCTTGGCGCCGCCAAGGTCATGCGCGAGGACCAGCTTGACGTCGAGGGTGCGGTCGTGGGCTGCGGTCCCGCGTACTTCGCGCTCTTCGTCGACGCCCTCACCCGTGCCGCCGTCAAGGAGGGCATGGCCGCTGCCGACGCACGCGAGATGGTCGCTGCTACCATGCTGGGCACCGCCCGCACGATCCTCGAGGAGGGCGTGCACCCGCGTGCCTACATGGAGCGCGTCACCTCCCCGGGAGGCACCACCGCGGCCGCCCTCGAGGAGATGGAGCCGCTGGTGATGGATGCCGCCTATGCCGCCGTCGACGCCGCGCTCGAGCGCACGCGCCAGCTGGCCGAGGCCGCGAGGAGGTAGCCGGCGATGGGCCTCTATGGCATCTACCGCATGCTCAGCTCGCTCGTCGACTTCTACGAGCTGCTCATCGTGATCTGGTGCGTGCTCTCGTGGGTTCCCACGAACGAGTATGGCGCCCTGCAGGACTTTCGCGAGGTCCTGGGCAAGATCGTCAGGCCCTACCTGGACCTGTTCCGAAGGTTCATCCCGCCCATGGGCGGCGTGGACTTCTCGCCCATCCTTGCCATCCTCGTGCTCAACTTCCTGCAGCGGGGGTTGTATCTTCTGCTGCTATAGCAGGTATATGCGGTATACTGTGGGGTTAGGATTACGTCCCTACCCCAATGGACGTTGAAACGAAACAGGAAAGGGAAGAGACATGGCTATCACACCCGCAGACATCGAGCAACTCACGTTCTCCGCGCAAAAGCAGGGCTACAACACCGACGAGGTCGACGCGTTCCTCGAGCAGCTCACCGACGAGGTCGATGCCATGCTCAGCAAGATCGCCGACCTCAAGGGCCGCCTCAACACCTCCGAGCAGCAGCTCGCCGAGGCTCGCGAGCAGGTCGCCTACCTGCAGAACAACGCGCCCGCCGCTCAGTCCAACAGCTACTCCGCGTCCGAGCGCCAGATCTCCCAGGCCCTCATCGTCGCCCAGCAGTCCGCCGACCGCATCGTTGCCGAGGCCCGCGACTCCGCCGACAAGATCCGCAACGACGCCGACCAGAAGGCCCGCGAGGTCATCCGCCAGGCCCTGGCCGAGAAGCAGGCCGAGCTCGACGAGATCGATCGCCTGAAGGCTTCCCGCGAGGAGTTCCGCGCCGAGTACAAGGCCCTCCTGCAGCACTTCATGGACGACGCCGACGCCGCGTTCCCCGTCCAGTCGTTCGCCAGCGCGTCCCCCGCGCCGTCCTATCGCACGACCCCCAAGGTTGACGCCGACGCCACGGTCTACGCCCCCGCACCGGTTGACAGCTTCGCCGCCGGCATCGACGACCTCGACTAGTCGTCCTCGACATCTTGGCTGTTCAGGGACCCCGCCTTGGCGGGGTCCCTTGCGTTGGGGCCCCGGATGGCCCCCTCCGCCCCGGTACAGGTCGCTTTTCCGGAGCCGTACCCGGTACAGGTC
>CAMPCT010000016.1 GCA_946647055.1 uncultured Atopobium sp.
GTGGCGAGCTCGACGTGCGTGGGCACCTCTTCCCCTGCCTGGGAGACGACCAGTCAAACCTCGAGGAGCTTCAGGCGCGGCTCGCGGGCGACATGCTGCGCGCGCCCGGCTTCAAGCAGTTCTTCGATGGCGTGTCGAGCTCGCACACCGCCTGGTGCACCGAGGACTACGCAAACGCGCGCTTTGCCGGAGACGTGGGGCGTCCCACCGTGCCCGCCGAGCGCATGCGCCAGCTGGTGCTCGCCGCCGCGCAGAGGGGCCATGCGGTGCGCATCCACACCATCGGCGACCGGGCCGTGCACGAGGCCGCATGCATCTTCGACGAGGCCCGCAGGCTGTACGGGCTACCCGCACAGGGCACCAACACCCTCGAGCACGTCGAGGACATCGCCCCCGAGGACATCGAGCTCATGGCTCGCGCGGGCGTGGTGGCATCCGTCCAACCGCCTCACGTGACCATCGACATCACCCAGCCCGACCGCGACCTTGGTCCCGAGCGTGCGGCGCGCATGTGGCCCTTCGACCGCTTCGTGGCGCAGGGGGTTCCCATGGCCTTTGGCACGGATGCCCCGGTAGTGCCTGCCAACAGTGGTGACGTCCTCTACACGGCCGTGACGCGCAAGACCCCGCGGGGCCACGAGCCCGAGTGCGGCTGGCATCCCGAGCACGACGTGACGATGGCCCAAGCCCTGCGGGCCTACACGTTGGGGTCTGCACGGGCCGTTGGCCGCACTGACGAGCTGGGCACGCTCGAGCCGGGCAAGCTGGCCGACCTCGTCGTGTGGGACACCGACCTGCTCAGCTGCGGAGAGGACCAGATCCAAGGCGCGCGCCCGCTGGCAACCTTCGTGGGCGGCCGCTGCGTGTACGAGGCCTAATTGTCCACTGGGGGATACTCCCTTTGTGGACAATTGTCCACAAAGGGAGTATCCCCCAGTGGACAAATCCCAGGCTAGGCCTCGCCCAGGACCTCGACGGCCATGCCTCGGCCCTCGAAGAACCTGCGAATCTCCCCCATCCGCTCGTCCGACGGTGGCGAAAACTCCTCGGGCTCGCGCCCGATGTTGCGCGCCTTCGAGACGCCCAGCGTATGGTAGGGAATGAGGGTCACGCTCCCCAGGCCAAGCGCGGAGAAGATCTCGCCTGCCATCCCAACCAGCCGTTCGGAGTCGTTCACCCCCTGGATGAGGGGCATGCGCATCATGATCTTGGGCAGCACCTCGGGGTCGCCCGCAAGCTTGGCGAGGTTATCCAGAATCAGGGCGTTCGAACGCCCCGTATAGCGCTGGTGGACCTCGTCATCCGCCGCCTTCAGGTCGAAGAGGACGTTGGTCACGTTGGGCCTTCGCGCCATGGCGAGGAGGCGCTCCCCATCGCCAAAGCCCGAGGTGTCCAGGCACACGCCAATGCCCTCCTTGGCAGCGAGGTCGATGAGCGCCTCGCAGAAGTCGGGCTGCGACAGCATCTCGCCGCCAGAGATGGTCATGCCGCCGCCGGTGTGGTCGTAGAAGCCCTTGTCCTGGACCACGCGACGCATGACCTCCTCGGGCGTCATCTCCTGCGCCACGGGCTGCAGGGCCCGTGCATAGCAGGTCTCCGTGCACCGCAGGCAGCGGTCGCAGCGCTCCCGATCGATGTCGATTCGGCCCTCGTCGTCCACGAAGACCGCACCGCGGGGACACTCGCGCACGCAGTACCCGCACTTGATGCAGCTGTTGGGCAGCCTGATGACGTCCTGCCCAAAGGCGATCAGCTCGGGGTTGTGGCACCAGCGGCAACGCAGGGGACAACCCTTGAGGAACACCGTCGTCCTTATGCCCGGACCGTCCTCGGTGCTGAACTTCTGCAGCGAGCCAACGAGGGCCGTGAGCCCTCGCGAGCTCATGCGACCTCCTCGAGGTGCGCCGTGCGATTGATGATGGCCTCCTGCGCGCTTACGTCGAGCTCGGTGAAGTACGCCATGTAACCCGCCACGCGGACCATGAGGCCCTTGTGGTGCTCGGGGTTCCTCTGGGCGTCACGCAGCGTCTTGGTGTCCACCACGTTGATCTGGATGTGCTCGCCACCGTGGTCGAAGAAGGTCCTGATGACCCCCTCGATGATGGTGAGGCCCTTCTCCCCCGCCACGCCGCGCGGATCGAAGCGCAGGTTGAAGAGTGCGCCGTCGTGGAAGGCGTCCTGCCCCATGGAGGCGACCGAGAGGACCGTGGCCGTGGGGCCATTCACGTCCCTGCCCATCATGGGCGAGGCGTTGTCGCAGAGGGGCTCGCCGGCGAGGCGTCCGTCGGGAAGGGCGCCGGTCACCTGGCCGTGCGAGACGTTGACCGTCTGCGAGTGAACGTTGAAGGAGTACCAGCCGCCGCGGGCGTCGCGCCAGGTCTGCACGTTGTCGGCGACGTAGTGCATCATCTCGCGATAGATGGCGTCGACGTGCTCGTCGTCATTGCCAAACTTGGGCGGCTTGTTGAGCAGGAGCTGGCGGAGTCGCTCGTGGCCCACGAAGTTGGCATCGCAGGCGGCGACGAGTTCGTCCATGGTGCAGTCCTTGTCCTGGAACACGCAGCGCTCGATCGCGGCGATGGAGTCGGCCAGGTTGGCCGCACCGGTGACGTAGAGGCCCGCCGTCGAGTACTTGGCGCCACCATGCTGCACGGACTTACCCGACTCGACGCAGCCCTTGGTCACCATGGACGCGAAGATGACGGGGTAGCGGTTCATGTGGATGGACTGCATGAGGTTGTAGCCGGTCCTGATGAGGCCGTAGTGGTGGAGAATCTGCCGCTTGAGGGCGTCCTTGAACTCCTCTATGTCGCGGAAGTCGCGCGGGTCGCCCGTCTGAAGGCCCATGAGCTTGCCCGTGGCGGGGTCCACGCCGTTGTGGAGCACGAACTCGAGCATCTTGCCCATGTTGACGTAGCCGGCGTCGGGCGAGCCGTCAGTCGAGCCGCCGCCGGGGCCGGGCTGGATGCAGCCCACGATGGTCCAGTCGCGTGCCTCCTCCATGGTGCAGCCCTTGCCCAGGGCCATCCTCATGGCAGTGTCGTCATTGAAGAAGCCGGGGTTGGCCTGGCCGTCCTGGACCATCTCGCAGCCCTTGCGGATGAGGTCCTCGGGCGTGCCCTCCCAGACCCTGAGCGCCATGACGGGCTGGGTCGTCTTGAGCCTGTTGGCAACCTCGAGGCACAGGTAGGACAGGTCGTTGGTGGCGTCGCCGCCCTCGGGCAGCTGGCCGCCCACGATGAGGATCTCCCACATGGGATAGCCCGCGAAGGACGTGGCGTACCAGCGGTCGCGCACCTCGTAGACCTCGCAGGACTTGAGGTACAGACAGCCCAGCAGCTCGAAGGCCTGCTCCTCGGTGATAGCGCCGGTTTCGATGACGTCATGCTTGTAGAAGGGCCACATGTACTGGTCGAACCTGCCATACCCGCAGGCGGTCGTGCAGACCTCGATGTGGAAGTAGACGTGGACGAACCAGATCATCTGGAGCGCCTGCCAGAAGGTCTGGGGTGGGTTCTCGGGGACCACCTGGCAGTTTGCGGCGATCTGCTCGAGCTCGGCACGGCGCCGCGGGTCCTCGCACGCAGCGGCCTGGCGCGCCGCCTCCTCGCCCATGCGATGGGCGTAGGTGATGAGGCCCTGGCACTGGATGATGCAGGCGCGCCAGAAGTCGACCTTGGCCTGCTCCTCCATGGACGAGGGCACCAGGGCGTCGATGTTGCGCTGGCACTCCTCCATGTAGCCGCGCAGGCCCACCGCGAGGATCTTCTCGTGGTCGCAGGTGGTCTCGCCGGACACGCCGTTGGTGAGGCCCACGGTGATGATGTCGTCGCGCATGCACTCCCTGATGTGGGACGGGAAGGCCGTGGCGGCGATGTCCTCCATGGCCTTGCCCTCCCAGTAGGGCAGGGTCGCGAGGATCTGCTCGCGGTCCTCGGGCGAGATGTCGTAGGGGTCCTTGGTGCGCGTGGGGAACTCGTCGATGTCCGAGACGTACCACGAGCTCGACTGGAACTCGGGGAAGAGGTTGGCGCCGCGGTAGCGGTTGGTGGCGGTTCCCACGATGAGCTCGTCGTCCATGACGAGGGTCGTCATGTGCTCCATGACGTAGTTGGTGACCTTGGCCCTGAAGATGGGGACGGCGTCGCCGGCGAAGCGCTGGTAGGCCTCCGTTGCCAGGACGAGGCGCTCGGCGGTGATGGCGGGGCGGGTGTTCCAGAGACGTTCGCGCATCCTGGTGAGGCGGTCGTTGAGATGGAAGTCGCGCATGGTGTTCCTCCGTGGGTGGGCCCGGCTGGCGGGGCAGCAGGGCAGGCTAGTTAGCTTGATGTGGGCGGGGATTGTCCCGCAAGGCGGGATCTGGTGGGAAGCTATTCGGCGATTATGGCTATCGCTTCACGGGGAAGGCACAGCCAGAGGGTTTGTGGGAACCACGACGGGACGCGCACTTGGCAAGGGCGTATGGCATGAGTGTTTGTGCAAGGCGGGTGTCGGTCATGGTGGTTCCTCGTTCCTCTTCTGGCGCTGGTGGCCTTGACCCCTTTCGCGCTCCGCAACCGGACGGGACCCATTCCCGCCCCCCTTGCAACCTAATGCGTGAAAGTTACGTGCGCAGGGAAACCCTACCATCGAGGAACGCTGTCATGCCCTCGCGACCGGACTACCGTAATGTCGCTTTTACATACCAGTTTGATATTTCAGCAGGTAACTAGCATTCCCCATCGCGGAAGAGCTCCGAAGGCGCACTCATGTTGCCCAATAGCCCAAAAACCGGCCTTGGACGAGGTGGGTTTCGGGCTTTTGGGCAACATGAGCAAAAGGGTGAGCAAAAGGGGACAGTCCCCTCTTGCTCATTCGCCCTTGTGGGTCAGGCGCAGGTTGGGGTTGGCGTCCATCGTGAGCGGGGCAAACCTGCCCTCGCGAATGAGACGCAGCGCCACCAGCCCGATCATGGCCGCATTGTCACCGCACACGGCGAGCGGCGGCACCGTCACGCGCACGCCCATCTCGTCGAACGCGGCCTGCATCGCCGAACGCAACGCCGGGTTTGCCGCCACGCCGCCGCCCACGCAGAAGTCGTCGACGCCCGTCTCACGCACGGCCGTCACGGCCTTGGCCACCTGCACGTCGACCACCGCAGCCTGGAAGCTCGCGGCAAGGTCGGGCAGGTCGATGGGACGGCCGGCGCGGTTCTCGCCCTCGATGTAGGTGATGACCGCCGTCTTGAGGCCCGAGAGCGAGAAGCGGTAGTCGTGGCTGTGGAGCATGGCGCGCGGGAAGGGAATCGCCCGTGGGTTGCCCTGTGCGGCAAGACGCGAGATGGCGGGGCCGCCGGGATAGCCCAGGCCCAGGGCCTTGGCGACCTTGTCGAAGGCCTCCCCCACCGCGTCGTCGATGGTCTCGCCCATGATGTGGTAGTCGCCCCAGTCGCGCACGTGCACGAGCATGGTGTTGCCGCCGCTCACGAGGCTCGCCACGAAGGGCGGCTCGAGGTCGGGGGTCTCGAAGAGGTTGGCATAGAGGTGCCCCTCGAGGTGGTTCACGCCAACGAGCGGCAGGTCGCAGGCAGCGCAGAGCCCCTTGGCGAAGGCAACGCCCACTACGAGGGCACCCACCAGGCCCGGACCCTCCGTCACTGCGACGTAGCGCAGGTCCGCAGGGGTCAGCGTGTCCACGCCAAAGTGCTCGCCCGCCTTCTCGAGCGCTTCCTCGAAGACGCCCACGATCGCCTCGGTGTGCTTGCGCGACGCGATCTCGGGGACGACGCCGCCAAAGCGGGCATGGAAGTCAATCTGTGTCGCAACGACGCTGGAGCAGACCGTGCCAGCGCGGTCGAGGACGGCGACCGCGGTCTCGTCGCAGGAGCTCTCGATGGCAAGGACCAAGCCTGCGTCGGCGATGGCGCGCGCGGCCTCCTTTGTGCGGGGAGCGGCCACGATGGGCCAGGGGCGTACCTGCGAGGTGGGGTCGGGACGGTCGTCCTTGGCCTCGAGGGCAAGCGGCAGGGAGGCGGTCATGACCACGGCGTCATGGCCACGGCCGTAGTAGTCGCGGCGCAGGCCAACGCGCGCAAAGCCCAGGCTCTCATAGAGCGTCTGGGCGGGCTCGTTGCCGTCAAGCACCTCGAGGGTCGCCTCGGTGGCGCCCAGCATCTGGCCGTCATAGGTGACACGGGCCAGCAGGCGACGGGCGATGCCCTCGCGGCGGCGGTCCGGCGCGACGACGACGTCCATGATGTCAACGCCGTCGCCCGCGAGCTGCGCTCCCGCAAAGCCCACGATGCGGCCGCGGTCGTGGGCGACCCACCAGGTGCTTCCGGGCACCGTGGTCGCCTCATAGAACATGTTGCGCGTCCAGACCTGTTGGGGCGTGGGGGCGTAGACCTCCTCCTCGAGCGCGGCGACGTCCTCGAGGTCGTTGAGCGACATGGGCCGCAGCTGCAGGTGGATGCCGGCAAGCTCCTCGGCCACGCCCGAGCTCTCGACGAAGCCCGACTTGCCCAGGCCAAGCCGCTTGCGCTCGTTCTCCTCGGCGTCCGAGAGACGGGTGTAGACGGGCAGCACGAGGGCGGGGTCGCCCGTCTCGGCCGCGTCGTAGTTGGCAGGCGAGGCGGCGGAACGAAGCAGGGCCTCGGCCGTGGGATACCAGAGCGACTCGTCGAGGAAGCACGAGAAGCCGGCCGCCTCGAACTTGGCACGATGGCGCTTGAGGCCGTCACCCGTGAGCTGGAGCTGGTCGTGGTCCGCGCGCTCGGCCCATTCGGCAGCGCAGGCCTCGGCCTTGAGCACGCGCTCGCGGCCGAAGGTGCGGACGGGACCGTCCTCGCCCAGCTCATAGATGCCCGGGTAGACCTCGCCGCGCATGGCGTCGTCGGCCACGGCGACAAGGCCGCGAACGCCCGACAGCCACGCTCGCCAGGCAACGGCGTCGAGCGTTGAGGCCCCGTGCAGGGGGCGGCCGAGACCGCAGGCGAGGCCCTTCGCCGTGGCAATGCCGATGCGCACGCCCGTGAACGATCCCGGCCCGCGACCCACGAGCACCGCGTCCACGTCGGCCATGGACAGGTCCGCCTGGGCGAGCAGGTCGAGTGCCGTCGTGGTGAGCTCGACGTTGGACATGCGGCGGCACAGGTGGTCGCCGGCAGCCAGGATGCGAACGTCGGCAGTGCCGTTGCGCGGGACCCACTCGGCGACCGCACAGGCAAGCATGTCGGTCGAGGTGTCGAGGGCAAGGACGATGAGGGGCTTCACGGTGGTCATGCGGTTCCTTCTTGCTCGGTTGTCACACCGGACAAGTGTAGCCTCATGGGACGGGGCACCCCTCCCCGCGAGCGGCGCTTCACTTGAAACACGTCCCCGAGCGCATCGGTCCCGTCAGACGAAGAACGCGTTCTCCTTGGGGCTCTCGCAGGCAGGTCCCAGACGCTCGACCATGCCCGCCAGCCTCTCCTTGGGGAAGCGTCGGCTGCCCGTCGGGCACTCGTGGATGCAGCGCATGCAGGCAATGCAGGCGTCCTGATCCGCAGGCCAGGCCGCCTTCGAGATGGCCCCTACGGGACAGCGCCTGACGCACAGGCCACAGTCCGTGCAGGTCTCCGCATCGAACTCGATGGGGACGCTCATCCCGCCCCAGGTCTTGTAGGGGCGGTTCCCGGGGATGTCGGGCTGGGAGTCGTCATTCTTGGCAAGCTTCTGCGCCACATCTGCGGCAAAGCCGCGCAGTTGCTCCCTGTCGGAGGCGTCGGGACGACCCGCGCCAAACACGTGCATGATGTTGTGCTCGGTGACGGCGGCGCATCCGGCGACCACCTTGAAGCCCTGCTCCCCCACGAGGTCGGCAAGCTCGAGCAGGGCATCCTCGAAGGCGCGGTTGCCAAAGGTCACGCAGACGATGGCGGGAGTGCCGTCGCCCCGGACGCGCGCGATTCGCTCGGCGGCCGTCTTGGGAATCCTTCCGCCATAGCACGGCACCGAGAAGACGCAGGGGTCATCGGGGCCAAACGCGAGCCCCCCACCCTCCCGCTCGCACAGGTCAACGACCTCGAGCTCAGGCGAGAGGACCTCGCCAATCGTCCGTGCGACGTCTAGGCTCGTCCCCGTGGGGCTAAAGACGACCAGGTTGACCATGCTCATTCCTCTCCTCGGAGACTGGACAACGGCGACTGGACAAGGGTACCTGCTACCTTTGTCCAAGCCGCGTGATGATCTCGGCGCCGCGGGCGTCATGCGGGACCAGACGCACCAGGCGCGGGGGCTCCTGGCCGGGCTCCGCCTCGTCGTCCAGACGCGTCAGGAACACGTCCAGGCGCTCCTCCCCTATCTCGTCGGCAAACTGCTCGCCCCACTCGATCACGCAGACGCCGTCTGCGCCGAGCAGGTCGAAGAGGCCCGTGTCCTCCAACTGGTCGGGGTCGTCCAGCCGATAGAGGTCAAAGTGGTTGAGGTCCATCCGCTCGCCGGGATAGACCATGAGGATGTTGAAGGTAGGGCTCGTGACGTCGTCGGTCACGCCCATGGCCGCGGCGATGCCCTTGGTGAGCTGGGTCTTGCCCGCCCCGAGGTCACCCGTGAGCACGAGCACGTCACCCGGCTCGAGCAACGCGCCAAGGCGCTCCCCCAGCGCGATCGTCTCGTCCTGCGAGAAGGTACGGAACTCCGCCATCACTGCCCGCCTTCCACCGGATGCTCGGCCAGCCAAGCGCCGAGCATGCGCATGTCGGCAACGAGGTCATTCAACCATTCCGGATGGTAGATGGTGGCTGCCGGGTGGAACGTGGGGATGACCTGGAAGTGGCCCACCTGGTACATCTGGCCACGCAGCTTGGTGACGCCCTTCTCGGTGCGCATGACGAACTGCGT
This sequence comes from uncultured Atopobium sp., assembly GCA_946647055.1. The sequence goes on from CAMPCT010000016.1 coordinate 8,859, forward strand.
GGCGAAGTTGCCCAGACAGACGATGACGTCGGGCCAGATGGAGCGGATCTGCTCGCGCAGGAAGGGCGAGCAGGCCTCGATCTCCTCGGGCCGGGGGTTGCGGTTTCCGGGCGGACGGCACTTGATGACGTTGGCGATGTAGATCTCGTCGCGCGTGAGGCCCGCCTCGGCGAGGATGGAGTTGAGCTTCTGGCCGGCAGCGCCCACGAAGGGCTCGCCCTGCTCGTCCTCGTTGCGCCCGGGACCCTCGCCCACGAACATGACGCGCGCCCGTGGGTTGCCCACGCCAAATACGAGGTTGGTGCGCGTCTGGCCCAAGGGGCAGCGCTGGCAGTTGCCCAGGACCGACCAGATCTCGGGGAGGGTCACCTCGCGAGGCTTCTGGTGCACGTGCCCGGGGATTTGCATGATGGCCATGGTTCCCTCCGAATCCGCAAGAGAAGTACGTGGCTTGCGCGGCCTAGGCATGGCAGCCCCGGCTAGACATAGACCTTCTCGAGGCGCAGGCCAAAGTCGCAGGTGACCTCGTAGTTGATCGTGTCGCGCAGGCGCGCGTGGTCGTCGGCGGTGATGGCAAGGTCACCATCCGTCCCGATGACCGTGACCACGTCGCCGTAGTTGACGGGATGGGCGGGACGGAAGGAGCGGCTGGGGTTGACGTCGACCGCGAACATGAACTGGTCCATGCAGATGCGTCCCACCTGGCGGCAGCGGGTGCCTCCCGCGAGGACCTCCATCTGGTTGGAGAGGTTGCGCGAGAGGCCGTCCGCATAGCCGATGGGCACGGTCGCGATCTGGATGTTGCGCCGCGGGATGCGGTAGGTCAGGCCATAGCTCACGCCGTCCCCCACCTCGGGGTAGCAGACGTGCGTGACGCGTGCGCGGACGCTCATGACTGGCCAGAGGTCGATGCGCGGGATGGTCACGTCAGCTGGGTGCAGGCCGTAGAGGCCAATGCCCACGCGGCACATGTCCATGTGCGCCTCGGGATGCAGGATCGTGCCCGGCGTGTTGTCGCAGTGGACGATGCCGGGATCGATCCCCGCGTCGCGCAGGGCGTTCACGGCAGTGACGAAGCGGTTGAGCTGGATGTCGAAGTCCCAGCCACCCGGTTCGTCGGCGGTGGCGAAGTGGGTGAACGTACCGTCGCACTCCAGGCCGCGGTGGAAGTCGATCGCGCGGCGGAACTCGACCACGTCGCCAGGCGCGACGCCGATGCGGTTCATGCCCGAGTTGATGGCGAGGTGATAGCGGCCGACCTTGTCGGCGGCAGCCGCGGTCTCGCCATAGACCAGGGCGAACTCCTCGGTGTAGACCGAGGGCATGATGTCGTGCTCGACCAGGGTCTCGGCGCTGGTTATGGGCGGTTCGGAGAGGATGAGGATGGGAGCCTCGATGCCCGCCTCGCGCAGCTCGACGCCCTCGTCGACCGTCGCGACCGCGAGCATGTCAGCGCCGCACGAGAGCATGACCCGCGCGCAGGCGACCGCCCCGTGGCCGTAGGCATCCGCCTTGACCACGCACAGCATCTTGATGCCACGGGGGATGATGGACCTGAACTCGCGGACGTTGTGCCTGAGGGCGTTGCGGTCGATCTCGACCCACGACCACCTCGTGTCAGGCGACTTGACGCTAGGCATTCTGACCATCCTCTCCCGCAAACGGCGCGGACGCGTGCTCCTCGACCACGTCAACCGCGATGCCGACAACATTGGCGACGTCAAGCGCCATGACGCCCGTGGATCCGTAGCGCTCGGCGGCGATGGACCCGGCATAGCCGTGGACCTCGCATGCATAGGCGCACATGAGCGGCAGGTCATCGCCCTCCGCACGCGTGCGCGCGAGCTGGGCCGCGATGATGCCCGCAAGGACGTCGCCCGTACCCGCGGTCGCCAGGGACGCCGGGCCCGGCTTGGGCAGGATGGCCGTGTTCACGCCCACGCAGGCGGTCGCGTTGCCCTTGGCGACGATGACGAGCTCGCTGCCCCCGTCGGCCCACACGATGCGACGGGATGCCTCGAGTGCGGAGGTGAGCGAGTCGGGCGGGTTCTCGGGTAGGCCCATGAGCCGACCGAGCTCGCGACGATGCGGGGTGAGGACCAGCTGGCTCGTCCGGCGGATGAGCTCGGGGAAGTTGTCGAGGCGGTTGGAGGTGAGGCGTGCGAGGCAGTTGAGGGCGTCGGCGTCCATGACCAGGGGCACGTCAGCCTCGAGCAGCGCCGAGCACACGGCGACGGTCGACGAGGTCACCTGCATGCCGGGGCCGACCAGTACCGCGCTGTTGCGAGCGGCAAGGCCGCGAAGCTCGTCGAGTCCCTCCGAGGAGAAGGTCCCGCCCTGTTCGGCGGGCAGCCCCACGACGGGGACCTCGACGAGATGGGACTGGACGACCGGGACGATCGTCTCGGGGACCGCAAGGGTCACGTAACCGGCACCCGCACGCGCCGCGGCACGAGCCGCGAGGACCGCCGCGCCGGGGAAGCGCGACGAACCCGCGACGACCAGCACCGAGCCGCGCGAGTACTTGTCGACCGCGCTGGTGGGCGGGGCCATGACCCGGAGGTAGTCGGGAAGCTCGGCGCGCCAGGCGACGGGGTCCTCGTCGAGGACGAGGCGGGCCGTCTGCTCGGCGAGCGGGGCCACCACGATGGACCCACAGGCGTCACGACCCTCGTCGGAGAGCAGGCCGGGCTTGAGCGCGATCATGGTGACGGTCACGTCGGCAAACACACAGCCACCGGGGGCATGGCCGGTCTGTGCGGAGAGGCCGCTGGGCACGTCGATGGCGACGACGCGGGCGCCGCTCATGTTGAGCGTGTCGATCCAGATGTCGTACGGCGCGGTGGGGCTGCCACGGAAGCCGGTGCCCAGCATGCCGTCGAGCACCACGTCCGCCTTGGAGAACAGCTCCTCGAGGGTGCTGCGCGGCGGGCCCACGACCACGGGAACGCCGGCGGAGATGGCACGGACGGCAACGACCTTCGCGAGGTCGCCCTTGATCTTGTCGGGTGGGATGGGCGAGACCACCGTGACCTTGACCCCCGCGGCGACGAGCTCCTCGGCGGCGACCCATCCGTCGCCCCCGTTGTTGCCCGTGCCCACGAGGATCGCCACGCGGGAGACGCCTCCCATGCGCATGACCTCCTGGGCCGCCGCAGAGCCCGCACGGTGCATGAGCTCCGATATGCTCACGCCCTCGCGCGTGAGCGCCTGCTCCACGCGACGGACGTCCTCGATGTTAAGAATGGGCTGCATGTGTCACTCCTTTTGACCTGGTGCCCCATTGGGCACCGCGCCCGTAAGACCCTCCTGGAGGCGCTCGAGCTCGTCGATGACCGAGCGCGCCTCCTTGAACGACGCCGCAAGCTCACGGTCGGGGTCGCGTGCCTCGTCCCTGTGCGGCCTGGCCGCCTCGGTCACGGCGACGGCGTTCGCCACCGCCATGTCCCGCGTGAACGAGAGCGAGAGCGCGATCTCGAGCACGCCCTGCTCGGCTGCGACCTCTGCCGCGCGACCCGCGAGCAGCACCTGCGGCCTGCCCGACTCGTCACGCGTCACCGACACGTCCTTGAGCCCGATGCCTTGGGAGAAGCCCGTCCCCAGCGCCTTGAGCACGGCCTCGCGGGCGGCGAACCTGCCCGCATAGTGTTGGGCCGGACGTGCCGTGCGCTCGCAATAGGCACGCTCCTCATCGGTGAAGAGCCGCTGTGCCATGCGCGGCGTACGCTTGAGCGCCCGCTCGACACGGGCGATCTCGATGATGTCGACGCCGATCCCCGCAAGAGCCATGGCTACTCCACCGTCACGGACTTGGCCAGGTTGCGCGGCTTGTCCACGTCATATCCGCGGGAGAGCGCGACGTAGCGTGCGAGTATCTGCAGATGGACCACGGCCACGATGGGCACGAGCATCTCGTCGGGCATCCTGGGAATCCAGAGCACGCGCTCCGCCATGGGGACGATCCTCTCGTCGCCGTCGGTCGCGACCGCGATGATGGAGGCGCCGCGGGCCCTGCACTCCTGGATGTTGGAGACGGTCTTGTCGTGCACACTGTCGGCGGGCACCACCACGACCACGGGGAAGCCCTTCTCGAGCAGCGCGATGGGACCGTGCTTCATCTCGCCCGCCGGATACGCCTCGGCGTGCAGGTACGAGATCTCCTTGATCTTGAGGGCGCCCTCGTAGGCCGTGGTCGAGTTGACGCCACGTCCCAGGTACAGCGACGACGAGGCGTCACGGAACAGCGTGGAGGCCGCCCGGTCCTGCTCCTCGCGCGAGAGGACCTCGCGGATCTGGTCGGGGATGAGGGCGAGGTCGGCAAGGTGCGCGCGGACCTCGTCGGCGCCCATGGCGCCCCTGTCCTGGGCGAGGCGCAGCGCGAAGAGCGCGCAGGCGACCATCTGCGCCGTGTAGGCCTTGGTCGAGGCGACGCAGACCTCGGGGCCCGCCTGCACGTAGAGCACGCCGTCGCTCTCGCGCTCGGCCGTGGAGCCCAGGACGTTGGTGACGGCCAGGACCTTTGCGCCCATGGCCCTGATGCGGCGGGCCGCAGCGAGCGTGTCGGCGGTCTCGCCCGACTGCGAGATGATGACGCAGAGCGTGTGGTCGGTCACCAGGACGTCCTGCTCGTAGATGAACTCGGACGCGTAGTCGCAGACCACGGGCACCTTTGCCCAGGTCTGAATCATGGTGCGGGCGATGAGGCTCACGTGATAGGAGGTGCCGCAGGCGATGAGGTAGACCTTGTCGACCGCGGCGAGCTCCTCGCGCGTCATCCTGAGCTTGTCGAGGGAGACGCCGTCCACGCCCACGTGCTCGTCGAGCAGGCGCTGGATGGCATCGGGCTGCTCGGCTATCTCCTTTGCCATGAAGTCGGCAAAGCCGCCGAGCGTGGCGGCGGAGGCGTCCCAGTCGATGGTGACGCGGGTGGGCTCCGCCACGACCTCACCCAGGTCGTTCGTGACCTCGATGGATCCGTCACCGGCGAGGAGGGCGAACTGCCCGTTCTCGAGCGTGATGACCTGGGAGGTGACGCTGGCGAGAGGCGTGATGTCGGACGCCGCGTAGGCCCCGTCCTCGGTGGAGGCGACCACGAGCGGGGAGCCGTTGCGCGCGACCGCGACCTGGCCGGGGGCATCGGCGCAGACGCATGCGATGGCCCAGGATCCCCTGAGCTGGGAGGTCGCCATGCGCAGGGCCGACATGAGGTCGCCCTCGGCGTCGTTCTTCCAGGCGTCCTCGACGAGGTGTGCGATGACCTCGGTGTCGGTCTCGCTCTCGAACACGTGGCCCGAGCCCTCGAGCAGGGCGCGCAGCTCGCGGAAGTTCTCGATGATGCCGTTGTGCACCACGGCGATGCGACCCGAGCAGTCGCGGTGCGGGTGGGCGTTGCGCTCGGTGGGTGCGCCGTGGGTCGCCCAGCGGGTATGCGCGATGCCGCAGGTACCCACGAGGTTGGCGGTGCGACAGCGGTCGACGAGGACCTTGACCTTGCCGGCGCACTTGACGCCGTGCAGGGCCCCGTCAGACCCCATGACCTCGACGCCTGCGGAGTCGTAGCCGCGGTACTCGAGCGTCGTGAGGCCCCTCAGCAGGAAGGGGGCCGCCTGGTCGGCACCGGTATAGGCGACAATGCCACACATGTCGTGTCTCCTCTATGCCTTGTAGGGCTCGAGCGCCCTCAGGACCATGTCGTTCGCGGTACGGCAGAGCGCATCGTCCGACGCCTCGGAGAGGACGCGCACCAAGAGCTCGGTGCCACTGGCACGGACGAGCACGCGCCCGTTGTCACCCAGGAAGGCCTCGGCCTCCTTGGTCGCCGCCTTGACGGACTCGTCACCCAGCGCGGCGACCTTGTCGGTCACGCGAACGTTGTCGAGGCGCTGGGGGTAGCGCGTGACGGGACGGGTGAGCGTGGAGAGGCTCTCGCGCTCGGCGCGGACGACCTCCATCAGGCGCAGGCTCGTCATGATGCCGTCGCCCGTGGTCTCGTAGTCGCCAAAGATGATGTGGCCCGACTGCTCGCCGCCCAGGCCATAGCCGCCCTCGCGCATCTTCGCGTAGACGAAGCGGTCGCCCACGGCGGAGGTCTCGTAGTTGACGCCGATCTCGTCGAAGGCCTTGAAGAGGCCGAGGTTGCTCATGACCGTGGGCACCACGGTGTCCTTGGCAAGACGGCCGTACTTGGAGAGGTAGCGGCCGCAGACGTAGAGGATGAGGTCGCCGTCGACCACGTGGCCGTTCTCGTCGACCGCGAGGCAGCGGTCGGCGTCGCCGTCGTAGGCGAAGCCCACGTCAAGGTTGTTGCGCACCACGAAGGCCTGGAGGTTCTCGAGGTGGGTGGACCCGCAGCCCACGTTGATGTTGAAGCCGTTGGGCGCGTTGTTGATGACGTGGACGTCGGCGCCCAGGGCATCGAAGACGGGCTTGGCGACGCTGGAGGCGGCGCCATTGGCGCAGTCAAGGCCGACGCGCACGCCCTGGAGGCTGAAGTTGGCGCTGGCAATGAGGTGGGCGATGTAGCGGTTGCGGCCCACGATGTAGTCGACCGTCTGACCGATGCCCTCGCCCGTCGCCAGGGGGACGTCGATCTTGCCGTCGATGTAGTCCTCGATCTTCTCGAGGACGTCCTCGTCCATCTTGTAACCCTCGCCGTTGACCAGCTTGATGCCGTTGTCGTAGTAGGGGTTGTGGCTGGCAGAGACCATGATGCCGCAGTCGAACTGCCCGTCGATGACCTCGTAGCACACGCCCGGGGTGGGGATGACGTGCAGCATGTAGGCATCGGCGCCACTGGCGACCAGGCCCGACACCAGCGCGGACTCGAACATGTAGCTGGAGCGGCGGGTGTCCTTGCCAATCACCACGCGCGCCTTCTTCTCCTCTCGCGCGCCGTAGTACCAACCCACGTAGCGCCCGATGAGGAACGCGTGCTCGACGTTGAGCCCCTCGTTGGCGCGACCACGAAAGCCGTCCGTGCCAAAGTACTTCATGGGGGAACCTCCAAACCGTTTCCCGTCAGCCTGCTGCGTTGTAGGTGCGTGTGTGCGGGCCAAGCGGTATGTGCATACCTTCTGATAGTCTACCAGCAATCCCCTCCTGCTGGGACAAAGGGACGGAGGTTTCGTCCCATCTCAAGAAGTCCCCGAAAGTGGGAGTCGGTATACTAGGACGAGAACAGCACCCGTCATGAGGCCAAGCGCATGAACCAGTCCCGCTTCACATTGAACGCCCTCCTGGTGGTCGTCCTCGTCTTCTCCGCGCTCATCTTCTTCTTCACCATGTTCGTGGCCAACCTGGCCGACTGGTCGGCGGTCAACGACTACTACCAGATCGAGGGAACCGACCTGGCGATCCTCTACTCGGACGAGAAGACGAGCGGCCTGTACGAGGGCCCCGAGAACACCTGCGTCCTCAAGGTCGAGGGGACCTTTGGCCACGACTGGGGCGTCGTGCTGGAGGAGCCGTTCCTGTATGTGAACGAGTACACGTACACGGACATGGGGATGATGCACTGCAACCTCGTCAGGATCGACCTTGGGACCTTCGAGCACGAGACCCTCCTCAGGGATGCCATCCTCCGCGGGCGCTGCCAGTCCGGGGAGCTTGTCTGCGTCTCGGGGCTCCTCATGCCGTCGACCTTCCCTGCGACCAACTCCCTGTGCCGTCTCTACGGCATGACGACGGGCGTCGACCCTGAGCAAGGCGCCGCCCAGGTGTTGTACCTTGACCCTCTTACCGCCGAGGTCGTCGGCTCCGCCCCATGCGAGGATGTCATGGGCGACCAGTTCGAGGGGTTGTATCTGGAGCGCTCCCTCCAGGATGTCCTGGGAGAGGTGGCCGCATGAGGGTGACATGGGGAACCGATGACCGCAAGACGCTCACGGGAGCGGGCCTGTACGTGACCATCTTCCAGGTCACCTCGCTGCTCCCACTCCCCTACCTCTTTGCCGTCGTCGGCTATCCCGTGGTGATCACCAACAGGAACGTCCTGTCGTTCCTCTTCGACGTGGGACTGATGTCGGTGCCTCGCGCCGAGGCCCTGGCCCTGTCGTACGCCTACACCACCCTCTCCAGCGAGCTGGTCGTCTATTTCACGCTTCTGGTCGTGGCGCTCGTCGTCGGACTCGTTGTGGGGCGCCTGCTGAGGGGCGGTGGCGAGACCGCCCTCCGGCTGCGTCGGACCCTTGTCGCACTGCTGGCGTTTGACCTGGTCCTTCGCCTGCTGCCGTTTGGGTTCAACCTGGCGTTCGGCCTTCCTGCCGCCATCATCGGATGGCTCTGCCGCGCCGCCTGCCTGGCCTTCGTCGTCCTGGACCTCCGCGCTGCCAAGGAAGGCTGAACAAAGCCACCCCACGGCGGACTAGCCGAGGGTTCAATGGGGCATACATGCTGATAGAATCAAGTGGTCCGCCATGCGGACGGGCTGCTATCGAGACAAGGTACTCCATGAACGAAAACCCACTCAGACCAGAGGTATGGCTCCCACAGGCACTCTCGTTCAGCGCGGCGGTCGTCGTCTATGTCGTGCTGACGCACCTTCCCGCCCTGTGGGCTGCCGTCAGGACCTTCATCGGCTTCTTCTCTCCCGTCCTGCTTGCCGCAGTCATCGCCTACCTGGTCAATCCCCTCGCCAACCTCTACAAGGACACCCTCTTCAGCGAGGCCAAGTCGGAGCGGACCAAGTCCGTCGCCTCGAACACCTTGGCCTTCGTGACGGTGTTCTCGTTCCTCTCCCTGCTCCTGATCATCCTCATCCCCCAGCTCATCGATGGCGTCTCTGCCTTCGTCGAGAACCTGACCAAGTATGCGGGGCAAGCGTCGACAAGCCTGCCCGAGCTGAAGCTGTTTGGGACCGACCTCAACCTGGAGGGGCTGCTCTCCTCCCGCGAGGAGCTCCTCAACACCCTGGCGAACGTCCTGAGGGAGAACACGGACGTCGTCCTGCACACGTCCACGCTCGCGGGCAAGAGCATCATCCAGTGGTCGATCGCCATCCTCCTCTCCATCTACCTCCTCTTCGAGAAGGAGCATCTCAAGGCGGGCTCCAAGCGCCTGCTCAGCGCCATCCTCTCCCCTGCGCAGTACGAGACCGCCCTGAGCTTCCTGCGCCGTTGCGACTCGATCCTCAACCGCTACGTCGTCTACAACCTGCTCGACAGCCTGATCATCGGTGGGGCGAACGCGCTGTTCATGACCGTGATGGGCATTCCCTACATCGGGCTGGTGTCCTTCGTCGTAGCTGTCTTCAACCTGATTCCCACCTTTGGCCCTTTGATCGGCGCCATCATCGGCGCCCTGATACTCTCCCTCGTCGAGCTGCGGTTCACCATCATGTTCCTCATATTCACCGCCGTGCTGCAGCTCTGTGACGGCTACCTGGTCAAGCCGAGGCTCTTTGGCAGCTCGCTCGGCGTGTCCGGCCTCCTGATCCTGATTGGCATCGTCGTGGGTGGCCGCATGTTTGGCTCCGTCGGCGTGCTGCTGGCAATCCCGAGCATCGCCATCCTCGACAACATGTACAAGGAGTTCCTCCTCCCCAAACTCGAGGCCCGAAGCAAGTAGGGTTGCCCGAGAGGGATACCCCCTGTGCAACCCCCGCAAAGCAAAGGACCCGCCAGCAGGTGGCGGGTCCCAGTTGGTGCGTGGTGAGAAACCTTAGCGCTTGGAGAACTGCGGGCGCTTGCGGGCCTTCTTGAGGCCGTACTTCTTGCGCTCGACGGCGCGGGCGTCAC
>CAMPCT010000017.1 GCA_946647055.1 uncultured Atopobium sp.
GCCGCGTTCGAGAAGAAGGCGACCACGCCGAGGAGGACCTGCAGGACGATGAGGTAGCCCATGAAGCGCCACATGTGCCCGACCGACTTGAGGCTGGGACGCAGCCAACGTGCCCCGCCGAGGGCGATGAAGGCGACCAGGGCAAGGACGCTCCTCAGGGCAATGCCAAAGAGCATCTTGTCGACCCCAAATTGCATGCTGACGATGGGGGCGAGGAACTTCGTGACGTAGTACAGCGCAAAGACGGCAGCGATGGCGATGACCATCTTCCTCGTTGCCTCGCCCTTGTTGGTGCGCTCCATGATGGCCTCTCGTCTCTTGTCGGCCCTAGTACCCCATTGGGGAATTATCGCACGTCGCGGGGTGGGGATGACCGTCCTCTCTTGGCGTCGGGAGCTTGGGTCATGTTAGGGGCGTGTCAGACACATTCGATATAATCACCAGGCGGGTGACGTCCATCGCCCCGTACCACCAATGCCCCGTGACGAAGGGACTCCATGAGCGACGGCCGTGACATTCTGACGAACGACGTCCTTACCGTGGGCGAGGACATCGTGTCGTCGGAGCGCTTCGCGAAGGCGCGGCTGGTCGTCCATCACAACAAGTCCCACAACATTGCCGCGCACTGCATGAGCTGCGCCGTGTGCGCCTTGCGGATCGCCCGCTGGCTGGCCCGCCACGGGGTGTCCGTCAACGAGCGGGACGCGGTTCGCGCCGCCCTCCTGCACGACATCGGCATGACCGAGGATGAGGTCTTCCACAGCCCCTCGCCCGTGAAGGCGCGCACCCATCCCAGGGAGGGTGAGCGCATTGCCCGCGAGGAGTATGGGGCCAATGACGTGCAACTCGATGCCATCAGGCATCACATGTGGCCGCTGTGCCTCGTCCCGCCCAAGAGCGTCGAGGGCTGGGTGGTGGTGGCCGCCGACAAACACTGCTCGACACAAGAGGCGATTGCTATAGTACGGTCCGTGACCCACGCGAGACTTGGGGCTCGTGGCAAGAGGGAAGGGTGACCATGAACGAAACGATGGAGCACACCGCTGCCGTCAAGAACGGCGTGAAGCGACTCGCCTTCACGGGGGTGGCCATAGTCCTGGAGGTTCTGTTCATCCTCCTGGTGGTGCTGCGGTTCAACGAGCAGGCAGAGTGGTTTGCCATTGGCACGCGCGTTGTCAGCACCCTGTTGGTCCTCCTCATCTACAACGACCTCAAGACGGCGTCCATGAAGATGACCTGGATCATCCTCATCATGGCGCTGCCCATCTTTGGTGCGACGCTGTACCTGCTCATCGGCCTCAACGGTCACACGTTCAAGATGCGCCGTCGCTACGCCGAGGTCGACGCCCGCCTCATGCCGCTGCTGCCCGACGGTGACGACGCCCTCGCGCGCCTGGATGCACGCGACCGCGGGGCTGCCAACATCGCGCGTTACCTCAAGGGCTCGTCGAGCTATCCCCTCTACGACGACACGCAGGTGACCTACTACGATGACGCGACGAAGGGGATCGAGGCCCAGAAGGCCGACCTGGCAAAGGCCGAGCGCTTCATCTTCATGGAATACCATGCCATCGAGGACGCCGAGAGCTGGCATGCCATCCAGGACATCCTTGCCGAGCGTGTGGCGGCCGGCGTCGAGGTGCGCGTCTTCTACGACGACATGGGTTCGATTGGCTTTATCAGCACCGACTTCGTGAAGCGCCTCGAGGCGGTGGGCATCCGTGGCAAGGTGTTCAACCCCTTCGCGCCGGGCCTCAACCTCTTCCTCAACAACCGCGACCACCGCAAGATCACGGTGATCGACGGCAAGGTGGGCTACACCGGTGGCTACAACATCGCCAACGAGTACTTCAACATCACGCATCCCTACGGCCATTGGAAGGACACGGGCGTGCGTCTCGAGGGGCCTGCGGTCAAGAGCCTGACGGCCGCCTTCCTCGAGATGTGGAACGCCGTGAGCGACGACGACGTGGACGACGCGAGCTACGCGCAGTTCCTTCCCGACGTGCCCGCATCGGCGGATGCCCAGGGCTTCGTGCTGCCCTATGCCGACAGTCCCATGGACAGCATCCAGGTGGGCGAGGACGTCTACATCTCCGCAGCGGAGTACGCGCGGGACTACGTCTGGTACGTCACCCCCTACCTCATCGTGACCGACGAGATGGCCCATGCGCTGAGCCTGGCTGCCAGGCGCGGCGTCGACGTGCGCATCATCACCCCGGGCATCCCCGACAAGAAGATGGTCTATGCCATCACGCGCTCCTACTACCACGGCCTGGTGCGGAACGGCGTCCGCATCTTCGAGTACACGCCCGGCTTCTGCCACTGCAAGATGTGCGTGGCCGACGACGTGCTTGCCACGTGCGGCACCATCAACCTCGACTACCGCAGCCTGTACCACCACTTCGAGAACGGCTGCCTGTACTACGGCTGCGACGCGGTCGCCGCGACCAAGGACGACTTCGAGTGGATGATCTCGCAGAGCCGCGAGGTGACGGAGGACTACCGCAACCCCACCTACGGCCTCAGGCTGTGGCACCTCATCCTGCGCCTCCTCGCCCCGCTGCTGTAATGACCAAAAGGGGACTGACCAAAAGGGGACGTTTCCCTTTGCGTCTGACGCAAAAGGGACAGACGTCGACGCCCGGCACACCACCGCGTTTCTGTCCGCCACGCTCCGTATAATCGTATGAGGAATCGACGAGCGGCAGGAGCGCAGACACATGACAGCAGACTTGCACGGCATCATTGACCGGCTGGGCGACTATGACGTCGTCCTCACGCCAAGCTATGCCCTGGCAAAGGAGATAAACCTTGCGGCGGCGCGCGGCTCTGCGGGCGGCGCCTTCGGCACCATCGCCACCACCTTCTGGGCCTGGGTCGAGGGGCTGTGGGAGCGCTGCGGCGACGGCCGGCAGATTGCGTCGGACGTGCAGGTCTCCGCGGTGCTCTCGAAGGTCCTCTCGCAGCACGAGGGTGCGCTCAAGATGCGTCCCGGCCTTCCCGTGGCCGCGCTGCACGCCATGCAGGCAGCCTCGGGCCTCGATGCCTTCGAGCGTGCGGTGGCGGGGGAGCGACCCTCAGACCTGCTTTCCGCCGAGCACGAGCTCCTCGACTGCATCGCCCAGACCCGCGGCGAGCTGTCACGCATTGGCCTCGTGGAGCAGGGGCTGGCAGTGGCATGGCTGGCCGAGCACGCCGGCGAGGTGTTTGCCGGCGACGCCCCCACGCGCATCGCCCTCGTCTCCGACGCGCCGCTGCCACCTTTGCAACGTCAGTTCGTCGATGCGTGTCTCGGGCGTGGCCTCGTCGAGCTCACGCGCCTGACGCTTGCGGGGGAGAGGCTCGACGGGCCCGCGCCTGCCCGCCTTGTCCGGGCGCCCGAGGGTGTCGACCTGCGCTTCGCCTTCCCCGCGGGCGCGTACGCCACCCCACAGCTGCTCGTGCGTATGGTCGAGGACCTCCTGCCCGACGGCCCCATGGTCGTCTCGTGCGCAGACCCGCTTGCCCTCTATGACGCCGTCGCCCCCGAGCTCGCCCGTCGCGGCATTCGCGTGGCCGTGCGCGGACGCAAGCCGTGGGGCCTCACCTCGCTGGGGCGCGCCTACCTGTCGCTCTACCAGTGCCTCACGTACGAGTACCTGCCGTGGGACCGCGCCTCGCTGGCCGACGTCCTGTCCTCGCCGCTGCTGCACCGGGACCGCGGCCCCCTCTGGCGATGGGACGCCCGCGTACGCGCGGACCGGCTCCTCACGCGCGACAAGGTCATCGCCGACCTCTGCGCCGAGCAGCGCATCTTCAAGATCCTGCATGACCTCGTCACCAAGCCCACGTACGACGGCTTCTCCCTCATGGAGGAGGCGCTCGTCACGGGCTCGGGTCTCGCGCCGTCGGAGCTCTCCGAGGAGCTCGACGCCCTTGGCGTGCTGAAGGGCCTGCACCTCGTGGCGCGTCGCATCGGCATCGAGCCCAAGGACATGGCGAAGGCCTTCCTCCCGCTGCTGGAGCGCGCGGGCATCGGCGTCCGCACGGCGAGCTTCCATAGGGCCATCGGTCTCGAACCGCAGGTCACCATCTGCTCCCTGCAGCAGGCATCCCAGACGGTGCCGGGCGGCTGCGCGACCGTGGTGGCGCTCGACCTCGACTCCGACTCCTACCCGGCCGCCAAGAAGGCCGACTCGCTCTCGCTGCTGCTCGACAAGCTCGGCGTCCCCACGGGCGAGGACTTCCTCGACAGGAGCCGGAGGGCATTCGCCTCGCTCGTCATGGCCCCCACGACCAGTCTCGTGCTGGGTCGCTGCCTCAACGACAGCTCCGCCGAGCCCCGCTACCACTGCGCGGTCCTCGAGGAGTTCGTCGACCTCTACCGCGACGACCCCACCCGCACCGACGACATCGACAACGACTACGCCCTGCCGGCGGGCCTCCAGGAGGGCATGTACACCCTCGGCGAGGAGGACCTCGTGGCAGACGTGCGCCCGGGTGGCCACGTGCCGCTCGTTGGCTCGCGCGACGCCCTCGACCCCACGGACGCCACGAGCCTCGTCAGCAACCGCAGGGCCGAGGTGCAGCCAGACGCCCCGCTCGTTCTCTCGCCCTCGCAGATCGAGACCTACCTCTCGTGCCCGGCAAAGTGGTTCGCCACGCGCCGGATGAAGGCCGCCGGGCTCGACGAGGCACTGGGCCCCCGCGAGCAGGGCGTCTTCAGGCACGACATCCTCCAGGAGTTCTACCAGCGCTTCCAGGAGCACGACTGCGCCAAGGTCACGTCGTCCAACCGCGAGCTCGCGCATGAGATCTACCTCGATGCCTTCAAGGACGTGCTCGACCGGCACGTCAGCGGCGAGCCCGGCGCCCGCGCGCCGTTCCTGCTCCACACCACCGAGGAGCGTGTCGTCGACCTCCTTCGCCGCGAGCTGTGGAACTGGCTCGTGCGTGACGCCGACGTCCTCGCCCCCTACACGGGTGCGGACGGGCGACGCAGGCGCTTCGTGCCGGCCGCGTTCGAGTTTGGGGTGACGCGTGGCCCCGATGGTCCCGATGGCAGGGGACAGCCCGTCGAGTACGCCGGTGCGCTCCTCACGGGCCGCATCGACCGCATCGACGTCGACCAGGTCACCAAGCGCGCGGTCGTCTTCGACTACAAGGGCTCGGTGGGGTCCGCGTACGACCTGCCCCAGGACAAGGAGGGCAATCCCAACCTCGGGAAGCACGTGCAGGCGCTCATCTACGCCCACGTGCTGGGCAGGGAGCCCTACCTCCTCGACCAGCTCGGCATCGCCCCCTGTGGGGACCTTCCCGCCGTGGTGGGCGCGCTCTACCTCTCGTATCGCCGTGGCAACACCATGCGCGGCACCTTCGTGACCGAGGAGCTCTCAGAGGAGCAGTTCCCCACGCTGGTGGGGAAGGACTGCGGCAGGTCCGCCAAGGACCTCGCCACGTTGCTCGAGCGTCTCGAGGCGAGCGTGGCCGAGGAGGTCGTCGAACGCATCCGCGCCGGGGTCGTCGACCCGGTGCCGCGCACGGACGACGCCTGCCGCTACTGCCCGGTCACCGGCTGCCCGAGGAGGCGATAGCCATGCCGCTCAATCCCAACCAGGCCCGCTGCGCCACCACCTTCGGCCGTCCCATCGCCGTCATGGCGGGAGCGGGCTCGGGCAAGACCTTCACCCTCAAGGAGCGCATCGCCAACGCCATCCAGGGCGATCCCGCGGCCGGCGTCGAGCCCGTCGTCTCGGGCATCGACAAGGTCCTCGCCATCACCTTCACCGAGAAGGCGGCACTCGAGCTCAAGAGCCGCATCAAGCAGGCGCTGCGCCAGCGTGGCCGGCAGGACCAGGCCATGCTCGTCGACGACGCGTGGATCTCGACCATCCACGGCATGTGCTCGCGCATCCTGCGCGAGAACGCCCTTGCGCTGGGGATCGACCCCGCCTTCAAGATTCTCTCCGAGCCCGAGCGCGATGCTCGCCTCGACGCCGCGAGCGAGCAGGTGCTCTGCAACGACAAGACGGTCGAGAAGGACGCCGCGTCGCTGTTTGGCGAGTACCCGCGCGACGTGCTCAAGGAGATGATCTCGACGCTGGTCTCCTGTGCGGTGAAGAGCCCCGACGAGTTTGGCTCCATCCTTGGGGCGACCTTCCCCACGCCGGTCGAGACCGACCTCTCCCTGGCCGACCACAACGAGCTCTTCGCGCAGCGCCTGGCCGAGGCGCACAAGCTCTGGCCGGCGCTCTTCCGCGTGGCACGCAGCTCCTACGAGCGCTTCTGCGACAAGAAGCTCGAGGATGGCGTGTTCGACAACAACGACCTGCTCATCAGGGCCGCGCATGCCCTGCGCAACCCCGGCATCCGCGCCCGCTACGCCAACCGCTTCGGGCTCGTCATGATCGACGAGTTCCAGGACACCGACTCCATGCAGCTCGAGATCATCCGGGCCCTCGCGGGCGAGAACGGCGAGCGCCTCTGCGTGGTGGGCGACCCCCAGCAGTCCATCTATCGCTTCCGCGGGGCCGACCTCTCGGTCTGCGCGGGACATCTGGCGAGCATCTCGGCGGGGCCGGATGGCGACGACGCCGTCATCAGGCTCGCGGAGAACTACCGCAGCCATGCGGCGGTGCTCGACTTCGTTGACGTCGCCTTCGGCCCCGAGGGCGCGGCACCAGACCCAAGCGACCCGTATCCCGCCCCCACCTACTACCAGCGCCTCATTCCCTCCCGCGACGAGTCCCGCGTCCGCGAGGCCAAGCGCCTCCACGAGGGGGAGGGGCCGCGCGTCGTCGTGCAGGAGGTCCAGTTCCGCTACGGGAGCAGCCGCGTGGCGCGCGATGGTACGGCGGCCCTCGTGGCACGCCGCTTCCACGACGTCCATGAGGCCACCGGGCGCTCCTGGGGTGACATGGTCATCCTGCTGGGCTCCATGACGCATGCCAACGACTACGCACGCGCCCTCGACGCGGAGGGCATCCCTTGGGCCATCACCGGCGGCTCCGTGTTTCGCAGCAAGTCCGACGCCCTGCTCATGATCGACCTGGCGCGCGTGCTCGCCAACCCAGACGACACCGAGGCCCTCTATGCCCTGCTCACCTCGGACGTCTTTGGCCTCACGCCGGCCGACGTCCTGGCCGCGGGCGTGGCCGTGGGGCCGCGGAGGGTGGAGCTTCCGGACGGCCGCTCCTTCGACGCCCCCTGCGACTTCGCACGTGCCTTCGCGACCCTGCTCGTCGAGGGGTCGTCCACCGTGACGGGTGCCAGCCCCATGCAGGCGACCATCGGTACGGGCACGCGCGTCGAGGTGGCCCTGCGCGTCCTGCGCCGGGCGCTTGCCCGCGTGGCCCAGGAGCCCGTGGCAAAGGTCATGGAGGGGGTCCTGGTCGAGTCTGGGTGGCTCGAGCGCATGCAGGCCGACCACAGCACCCGTGGCGGCACCGTCGACAGCCAGGAGACGCAGAGCGTGGGAGGCCGTTCGCGCGTGGCAAACGCGCTCAAGGCCATCCGCATGGTCCGTGACCTCGAGCTCGATGGCTGCCTGGGGGCGCGTTCGGTCGCCGAGGGCCTCGCCGTGGCCGTCAACGGCGCCAAGGAGGCCCCGGGCGTGCTCTCGTCGCGCGACAACGACTTCGTGCGCATCATGACCATCCATGCGTCCAAGGGCCTGCAGTTCCCCATCGTGGCCGCGTCCGAGCTGGGCGGTGGCGGCTTCCCCAACCGCTCGCCGCTCACCTGCGAGTCCATGGGCGGGCGTACCTACGTGGTCCTCGACCTCAAGAACTCCGTCGAGGACGGCTCCGACCTCGCGTCCTGCAAGAAAGGCGCGCTCGAGGAGGCTGAGCGACAGCTTATCGAGGACCACGGGATCAACCGTGCCACCGATGCGGGCTTTGCCGAGATGCTGCGCGTCTCCGACGAGCAGATGAGCCTGCCCCTGCGTCTGGCGGCCATGCGCCTGCACGGCAAGGAGCAGGACGCCGAGGAGCTCGAGCGCAAGCTCTACGTCGCCTTCACGCGCGCCGAGGAGGCCCTCATCGTCTGCATGACGGGCAGCGTGTCCACGGGCGACATCGACAAGGCCATAGCCGACATCCCGGGCGACCCGCATGACATGGCGGGCATAGCAAAGACCATCAGGAGCAAGGCCAAGGCCGTGACCGCAGCTGACAAGGAGCTCGCTAAGCAGGACCGCACCGACCTTCGCGACCACGTCAACCTCACCAGCCTCGCGCCCAAGTTCGAGGGGGTGCTCGCTCGCATCCGAGACCGCCGCGAGGAGGTCGAGGGCAGGGGAGGCGAGTACCGTCTCGTCACCTGCCAGGACCTCGGCCTGTGGGAGGCCACGGGAGCCCTGCCGCATGCCTGGGACCCCTCCACGCCCGAGCACGCCCATGGCGAGTACGTGGCGTTCACGGCGGCTGACGACGCCCCCGTCGACGAGGCGGAGGACGAGGGCACGCCGCTACCCATTCCACGCGACCTGCCCGACCAGCCCGACACGACCCACCGCCTGTCGCCCACCTGGGCCGATGCCATGCTCTCGGCCTCGGCGCTCCATGCCGCGGAGGCGGACGCCCAGGGCCTCTCCAACCTGGGCTATCGCGGGTCCTTCGAGGACGTCGACGTCGACGACATCCCCGCGCCGGCCACCGAGAAGGGCACGGCCTTCCACACGCTGGGCGAGATCGCGGCCCTGCGCTGGAGGCCCGGGCAGGCGCTCGTCGCGCCAACCGATCGCATCGAGGCGGTCTGCAAGGTCCATGGACTCAATGCGGCGCAGGTAGAGGACGTGCGCGTCGAGGTGGGGCGTTGGATTGCGAGTTCGGTTGCTGCCGAGATGGCCTCGCACGCGCACCTGCTGCCCGAGCCGCCCTTCTACGTGGGCGTGCCCGCCGGTGACGGCGAGACCCCCATCACCCTCGACGGCTTCATCGACCTGCTCGCCTACGACGAGTTTGGCCGGGGCGTGGCCCATGTGGTCGACTACAAGACGGGTCGCTTCCTCGACACCGACGAGAAGCGCCGCTCCTCCTATGAGGTCCAGGCCAAGTGCTATGCCTATGCGCTCATGCTCCAGGGCTTCGAGGAGGTGCGACTGTCCTTCGTCTTCGTTGACCAGCCCGACGATGCGGGCAACCCGCAGGTGTGCGCGTTCCCCGCGCCTGGCGAGACACCCTATGCACTTGACGATTTGCGCGCCTATCTGTCGGAGCGTGTCGCTACACTCAAGTAAAGCAATTCACCGACCAACCAATGAAAGGACGATCAAATGAAGCAACTCAGGCTCACCGCTGGCGAGGAGGTCATCCACGCACGGCTTCTCGAGGAGGAAGCCCCCAAGACCTGCGCCGCGTTCGAGGCCGTGGCACCGTTCTCGTCCGCGCTCTTCTCGGCAAACGTGTGCTTTGGCGAGTTCACCTTCGCCGCGCCCCTGCCCGGTCTCCTCGAGACCGAGAACGTCCGTAAGGACACCCATGTGGGCCAGGTCGCGTGGTATCCGGACTGGCAGTGCGTCTGCGTCTTCACGCAGGAGATGGAGCAGTTTGGCGCGACCGCGCAGTTTGCCGAGGTATGCGAGGAGGACCTCCCGGTCTTCCAGGACCTCGCGGCGTTCCTGTGGCACGAGCAGGGGATTCCCGTGACCGTCGAGGTGGTCGAGGAGGGCGCCGAGATCGACGAGCCTGAAAACGCGCCTGGTTGGTGCGGCTTTGCCCGCGAGGGGCTGCCCGAGGGCGCCGCGGCGCTCCTGGATGACCTCGACGTGCAGATGGAGTACCTGTGGGACGAGCGTCCCGAGGAACTCTCGCAGATGACGGCCCGCAACGCCTCGACCGGGCGAGAGCTTGCCGTCTGGGCGTATGCCTGGGGCGAGCTGGTGAACCTGGGCGACATGCTCATCTCCATTTGCGACATTGCCCGTTCCGGCAGGGGAGACGCGCCCACGCTGGCGCTTGCGGCGGCCGAGCAGTGCCGCTTCTTCGCCGGGGTCTTCGAGTCGTCCTCGCACATGCCGGCGGCGGCAGACACCCTCAGGCGATCCGCGGACGCCATCGAGCTTGCCCAGACGCACGAGCAGCTCCTCGCCGTGCTGCGTCCGGTCCAGGTGTGGTGCGCCCAGATGGGCTTCTGGACAAGCGCCGAGCTTCCCTGGGACAGTGCCAGCGACGTGGTGCACGAGGAGTGGAACCCCGAGTTCCCCGACCCCAACTGGCCCGACGACCCCGACCTCGACGAGGAGGACATCGTCTTCGTCCTCGACGGCGACGAGCTCTACGCGGTGGAGGGCGACGACTTCGACGTGGACGACCTCAGGGCCTTGGACGGTGTGGTAGACGAGGACCTCGCCCTCGAGGAGGCTGACAAGAAGGCCAAGAAGAAGGACAAAAAGGCTAAGGACAAGAAGCAGAAGAAGGACAAGAAGTCCAAGAAGGGCAAGAAGAAGTCCAAGAAGTAGCGGGATGAAACACACCTAAGCTCTTTCATGGAGAGGGGTCACCTCGTGTGGCCCCTCTTTTCTCTTGGTGTGCCCTTGGCGCGGTGCCCAGCTTTCGCACAAACGTGCCGTTTGTGCGAAAGCCTCTCAAAACGCTCCTCCTACCTGCATGTTTGTATCCGCTACGCACAAGGCGTCCGCTTGTGCGTAAAAACGATCTGCCTCGGGAGGGGCATGGGGCCGTTGGCTCATGTTGCCGCGCGAGAAGTGGCGCAGCCAAGGCGCCAGTGACTCCACCAATGCATTCCTCCTCCCGATGCGTCACAATTGGTCCAGGCACAACCTCGTCGGGAGAACCGTGATGAGAAGAACTTGCTTGAAGATGGCACTTGTTGCTGCCATGTGCCTCGCGTCACTGCTCTGCCCCGCGATCGCGCGCGCCGAGGGAACCATCGACCGCGTTGGCATTACGGGCTTCAACGATGACCTGTACGACAGGGAGCGGGTCGAGTTTGGCGCCGTCGAGGACGCTGCGACGTCGAGACATGCCTACGTGACGGACGAGGCGTGGACGGACATCGACGATCCCGCGAACGTGATTCGCAGGAGCGACGGGGACTCTGCCCCTGTCGCGAAGGGCCGCCATGTCTACCGTTACTCCGTGACCCTCACGGCGCTCGAGGGGGAGCTCTTCTCGGCGTCCCCACGCCTCTTCATTGACGGCGAGCTTGTGGAAGACGCCACCTGCGAGCTGTCCGAGGACGGCACCGTCGCGACCTTCTCGCTGGGCAGCGTGCTCTATGTGGGGACCGACTTCTGGGGATCCCTCTACTACGACCGCTACGAGCTGCGTCCCTCCGACGACGACCGCGAGCTCTTCGAAGACGTGGGGTTGGTGGTCGAGGACCTGCGGTACGACTTCCTCGACGAGGACGGTGACGTGGACGCGGAGCGAGCCGCCTGGCTGTGTGGCGTCAGAGACGCCCTCCTGCAGGCCGCCGGACATGACGACGGGCATTCTGACGAGGTGTGGGAGTGGTCCCTCCTTGACACGTACCTCATCGACTACGACAACGAGCGCATAACGCCGGAGCGCCTGGGGGGCGAGGAGTTTGCGAGCATCTCCGACGTCGAGGTCGCACTCCTCTTCCAGCAGGACGAAATCTGCGTGCGCTCGAACGACTACGGGGCGGCGGTGCTGCTGCGCTACGACCCCGAGACCGGGACCGCGAGCGTCGCCGACGCGCAGAGGGTCGACCTTGTGGGCGGTAGGGGGAACGGCTTCGAGGTGACCGGGGCGCTTCGTGACGTGATGGGCTTCTATGCGGTGGTGTACCGGACTCCCACCAGTGCGCATATGCGGTGGGACCCCGACTTGGACCAGCCCTTCGACTACCACGAGTTCGAACTGCTTCCCGACGCGCACGCCAACATACTGCTCGATGCGGGTGTGTGGCAGGCGGACATGCCCTTCCTCTCGAGCGACGAGGAAGACAGGGCGGAGCCATATATCGGCCAGGAGGACATCGACGGCTACCACGAGCTCTTCCTGGACGGCCACGGCCTGGTGTTCTCGGTACCCACGGACGAGGGATACGTCCTCGACAGGGTCGTGGTGACGGAGGGCGGACGCACGCGCGCGATCAAGCCGACCTCGCGCACCGTTCGCATGGACGGGCGGTATCTGGCCGTCTACGAGGTGCGCGACGTGACGGGCAAGGTGGTGGTGAGCACCGAGACGCGTCCTGGCGACTCGACCTTAGGCGACGCGCTCGTTCCCGTGTACCGACTCTACAACCGGCGGACGTCGGAGCATCTCTTCACGCGCAGCGCAACCGAGTACGAGCGCCTGCCCGTCGCCACGAATGGCGACTGGCGACAGGAGGGCGTCGCCTGGCTCTCGCCGAGGCAATCGGACAGGCCGGTGTGGCGCCTGTACAACATGCGCAGCGGCGACCACCACTACACGACGAGCCCGGGCGAGAGGAGCCGGCTGCTTGCGGCTGGCGACTGGAGGGACGAGGGCGTGGCGTTCTATGGCGCGGAGGCCTCGGACGTCGGCGCCCGTGCCGTGTACCGCGTATACAACGGCCGCTTGAAGCGGGGCCAGCACCACTACACCGTCCGTTCCGGCGAACGCAACGCGCTGGTCAGGGACAGCGGCTGGAAAGACGAGGGGACTGGGTTCTACGAAATAGTCGCATGATGCCCTCTGATGGGGGTGTGCTTCTCGTCTCATCTCTGCACGTTAAGTTTGATTAAGCTAACATATCAAAGGTTAGCCAAAACAAACTTAATGGACGGACAACACATGAGCGCGTACCTGAGCATCCACGACCTACGCAAGAGCTACGGCGAGGGAGAGGCCCACGTCGAGGTCCTGCGCGGTATCACGACCGAGGTCGAGAGGGGAGAGATCTGCGTCCTTCTGGGCCCCTCCGGTTCGGGCAAGTCGACCTTCCTCAACCTGGTGGGCGGCCTCGAGCCCGCCGACTCCGGGTCCATCCGCGTGGGCGACACCGAGCTCACGACCCTCAGGGACCGCGACCTCGTCGAGTACCGCCGTCGCGAGCTGGGCTTCATCTTCCAGTTCTACAACCTCGTCCCCGACCTCACGGTGCGCGAGAACATCGAGGTCTGCCAGTACCTCTCCAAGGAGCCGCTGCCCATCGACGACCTCCTCCGCAGCCTGGGCCTCTGGGAGCACCGCCACAAGTTCCCCAACCAGATCTCGGGCGGCCAGCAGCAGCGCACGGCCATCGGTCGCGCGCTCGTCAAGAACCCGGGGCTGCTGCTGTGCGACGAGCCCACGGGTGCCCTCGACTACAAGACCTCCAAGGAGATCCTCGAGCTCATGGAGCGCGTCAACCAGGAGTTTGGCTGCACCATGGTCGTCGTCACGCACAACGAGGCAATCTGCCACATGAGCCATCACATCCTGCAGCTGCGCGACGGCCGGCTCGTCGAGGACCGCACGAACGACCATCTGGTCCCCGCGGCCCAGATCACCTGGTAGGGGGCACGTATGCGCAATCCGCTCTTCCGACGCCTCCCACGCGAGCTGAGGAACAACCTCGGCCGCTACCTGGGCATGTTCGTGCTGCTCGTGGTCGCGATCATGTTCACCTCGGGCTTCCTCACGGCGGCCAGCTCCATCGAGGCCCTGGCCGGCAGCATGCGTGACCGCTACAACGTGTCGGACCTCTCCTTCACCTGCGACTTCAAGGCGTCCGACGAGGCCATCGCCGCCGCAGAGGACTTGGGCGGCACGGTCTACGAGCAGTTCTTCCGCGACGTCGAGCTGGTCCTGCCCGAAGGGGCCTATAACCGTGACATCGGCATCAAGGTGCGCGTCTTCAAGAATCGCGGGCAAGAGGTCGACCAGGCCATCATTGCCCAGGGGCGCTTTCCCGAGGCGCCCGGGGAGATTGCCGTCGACCGCGTCTTCTGCCAGAACCACCGACTCTCGGTGGGCGACGTCCTTGTCGTGGACGGGCGGGAGATGGAGCTCGTGGGCATCATGACCTTCTCGAACGCAACCTGCACCTTCGAGAAGAACAGCGACTTCATCTTCAACGCGGTCTCGTTCACCGAGGCCGTGGTCTGCGACGAGGCGTTCGAGGAGCTCACCCGCGAGGGCAAGACCTACCGCTACGTCATGGTCCTCGATGACCGTGACATGTCGCTGCCCGACCGCATCGACCTGGAGGAGGACCTCATCGACGTCCTCACCGACAACGACGCGCAGGTGAGCGACCTCGTCGACCGCGACAGCAACCAGGAGACCTTCTTTGCCGCCGACGACGTCTCGGGCGACCAGGTCATGTGGGAGGTCCTGCTCTTCCTGCTCATCGTCATCATGGCCTTCGTCTTCGTCGTGCTCACCGACGCGACCATCGAGCAGGAGAGCGCCGTCATCGGCACCCTGCTGGCCTCGGGTTGGCGCAAGCGCGAGCTCATCGCCCACTACATGGTCCTGCCCACGCTGGTGGGGCTGCTGGGCTGTGCGGTGGGGCAGACCCTGGGCTGCACCGTCATGATGACCCCCATGCAGGAGCTCTACTACAACTCCTACGGCTTCCCGCCCTTCGAGCTGGTGTGGAGCTGGCGCGTCTTCTCGCTCACCACGGTGGTGCCGTTCGTGCTGCTGGTGGGCATCACCCTCGTTGGCCTGCTGCGCAAGATGGGCCACACGCCCCTGCAGTTCCTGCGTCACGAGGTGGGTGGGCGCAAGGGTGGCGGGGGCATGGCGCTGCCTGACGCCCTGCCCTTCCCGATGCGCTTCCGCCTGCGCGTGTTCCTGCGCAACTTCTCGCACTTCGCGACCCTGTTCGCCGGCATCGCCTTTGGGTCGCTCCTGCTCATGATGGGGCTCTGCCTCCTGCCCACCATCGACCACTTTGCCGAGGAGTCCCGGGCTGCGGTCGTGGCCCAGAACGTCTACCTGCTCAAGGCCCCGCTCGAGATCGAGGGGACGCCGGCCGAGCGCGACGCCTATGCGGCGGCCTTGCGGCTCTCGCAGGTCGAGGCCTTCGCGGGCCTGCGCGAGGACCTCGAGGAGGGTCACATCCCCGCGGTCGTCTCGACCATGCTTGACGGTGACTTCGACGGCATGGACGTGCGCGAGGTGCTCGCGCTCTACGGGAGGGCGGCGACCATCGACGAGGACGCCAACCCTGTGAACTCGCGGGAGATTCCGCCCGAGGCCATCGCCCAGGCCGAGAAGTTCTCGGCGGCGTCGCTGCAGGTCGAGCGTGCCATGGGGGGCGGCAAGGAGGAGGTCACCGCCTACGGCATCCAGGAGGGGTCGCGCTACTGGAGCGAGCTGGACGTCTCGGGAGGGCGCGTCATCGTGGGCGCGGGCCTTGCCCAGAAGTGCGCGCTCGAGCCGGGAGGCACCTACGAGTTCTACAACAAGTACCAGGGCGAGAGCTACCAGGTCACGGTGTCCGAGGTCTGGGGCTCCTCGTCGAACATGAACGTCTACATGGGCATGGAGGAGCTCAACGAGATGCTGGGCTATGAGCCCGCGGCGGACGGCACGCCGTACTTCAGCGGCTATGCGTCCGACATGGAGCTCGACCTCGACGAGCGCTACGTGTCGAGCGTGCTCACCCCCGACGAGATGTCCAAGATGAGCGACCAGATGGAGGACTCGATGGGAGACATCATGCGGATGATCGTCTACATGGTGATCCCCGTGTACTTCGTGCTCATGTACCTGCTCACCAAGACGGTCATCGACCGCTCGGCGCGGTCCATCGCGTACATGAAGGTCTTCGGCTACCATGCGCTCGAGATCGACGGCCTGTACATCCTGGCCATCTCCGTCACCGTCGTGGCCTCGATGGTGCTGTGCCTCCCGTTGCTCATCGCCGGCGTGGACGCCCTGCTCAAGGTCATGATGATGCGCTATGCGGGCAACATCGTCGCCTACCTGCCCGTCGAGCTCCTCGCGCGCGAGGTGCTCATCGGTTGCGCCACATATGCCGTGGTCGCCGCGATCCACGTGCGGGCCATCCGCCGCGTGCCGCTCTCCATCGCCATGAAGGTGCAGGAGTAGCCTACCGGCTTCCTGCCCCGGGCGAGGCCTTACTCGATGGCGTCGACCTGGTAGATGAGGCGCACCGAGCTGGTCTGGCCGTCGGCCACGCCCGAGAAGTTGTCGTAGTCGCGTGCGGCCCCCGAGATGGCGTCGATGCGCTCACCAAGGCCCCCGATGCGCGAGTCGAGCTCGTCGGCGAGCCTGGACACGCCCTCCTCGTCAAACTGGCTGATCCCGCTGGTCAGCTGGTCGGCGCCCGTTGCGGCGGCACCCATGCCCTGCGCGAGGGCCGTGGTGCCCTGGTGCAACGCCGAGATGCCCTCGGCCGCCGCGGGAAGGCTCTGCCCCAACGTCGAGAGCGCGGCGGCGAGGTCGGCCACGCTGCCCTTGTGCTGCGTGATGCCGCTCGACATCTGGCCCATGCCGCTACTCAGGTCGGCGGCGCTTCCCGATGCGTCACCCAGCGCACCGGCGGCTCCGGCAAGCCCGCCCTGGAGGGAGGATGCGCCGGCGGATGCCTGGTCGAGGCCATCAGCCGCCCCCTCGAGCTGCCCCGAGACCGTCGAGGTGTCCGCCGAGATGCCCTCGACGGCCGTCTGCGCGTCATCGAGCGCATCGCTTGCCTCGCCAAGGCTGGTCCCCGCAGCATCGAGCCGCTCTGCCGCGGCGTCCAGGGCATCGGCGGCCTCCTCGGCCGTCGACGCGTAGTCGGTGAGGGACCCAGACGAGACCTCTCCCAGCTGTGCCTGCGCGGCCTCGATGGCGGCGACCTGCTCGGGAGTCATGCCCTCTGTCTCGATGGCATCGAGCGTGGCCTTGGCCTCCTGCGCCGCCTGTGCCTGGGCAGCGAGTCCGGACGCCTCGCCAGCTGCCGCCTCGTAGGCGGCCGCGGCGGCGCGCGCGGCCTCTGCCGCGGCGCTGACCTCGTCGGAGCTGACGGCATCCGTTGCGGACGCCACGTCCTGCCGCGCGTCGTCGATGGCGTCGAGCGCCGCCTGACGTGACGTGGACACGTCGTTTGCGATGGCACTCAGCCCCTCGTTCGCGCTGCGCACGACGGCGGCTATACCGCTGATGCCCTCGGCGAGGTTGCCTGCCGACGATGAGGCATCGCCAATGCCCTGCTGGATCTGTCCCAGGCCAGCGGAGAGGGCCGAGGCACCCTGAGCCGCCTGTGCCGTGCCCGCCTCGAGCTGGTTGACGAGGTCGGTGAGCTGGGTCGCTCCCTCCGTGAGCGCGGAGGCGTCGCCCATCTGGGCGAACGACCCCTCGAACTCCGCCATGCCCGCGTCCACCGCGTCGGCGCCGGCCTTGAGCCGATCGAGCCCGTCCGCGAGCTGTCCGGCGCCACCTTCCAGCGCGCCCATGGCCTCGTGCATGGCGTCCATGGCCTCGGTGACCTCGCCCAGGTCGAGCTCGCCCTCGTCGAGGTCGGACAGGAGGTCGGGCGTCACGAGGGTGAGGGTCTTGCCCAGCTTGAAGTCGGTCACGTCGGCGGACACCTCGAAGTAGTCGGGGACGTCCAGGTCGTCGAGGTCGCTGCCCAGGCTCTCCTGGAGTCCCGGGAGCGCGTAGCCCACGACGACGAGGCTTCCCGCCTCCTCCATGATCCGCCCGTTGGTGACCGACACGTTCGTGAAGCGCTCGGGGTCGAGCGACATGCCCGTGATGGCAAGGAAGGGCGTGAACACGCGCTCGCTGTAGCCGTTGACGCGGGTCGTGCCGCGCGAGGAGTTCTCGTAGTCGTAGCGGATAGTGACGCGGCCGGAGGCCCCCAGGAGCTCCGTGGGGGAGACGGGCTGCCCGTCGAGCAGGTAGCTCACGCGCACTTGCAGGGGAGGCTCCTTCTGGGAGCTGCCCTCGTAGGCGACCTCGCCGCCGTCACAGGTCCAGGTGAGGGCACCGCTCGTGTCACGCGAGACGCTTGCACCGGGGGTCGTGGCCTCGATGTCCGTGAGGTCGCTCTCGTCCGTCAGGGTCGTGGCGCCAGCTCTGTTGGACAGCCTTGCCTCGACCTCGACCGAGCTCACCTGCCCCGTGGCATCCGCATAGACCCAGACGGTCTCGACCTTGTCGGGCGTGGCCTCGGACTGGGTCTGCACCTGTGGCTCCGCCCACGCGATGGTGGGGGAGGGGGCAAGCGTGGCGGGAGCCGTGACGAGCGAGACGGCCAGCGCCGCGGTGATCGGTGCGCGGATGACGGTGCGAAGGGGGACGAGGTAGGAGCTTGTTCCGGGCATGATGCGCCTCTCAGTTGACTAGTAGTTCGATATGTCTAACTCAGCTGAAAGAGTTTACCACTACTAACTATCGAGAGAAAGAACGGGGCGTCCCCATGTGGAGACGCCCCGAGACGTTCGCTATGCCTGAGCCGCTACTCCTTGCTGCGCTTGACCTCGTCGGCGGCGAGCATCTGCGTGAACATGGACTGCGTGCCCTCGAAGTCGTTGGGCAGGATGACCGTGGAGGCGCCGCGCTGCGCATACTCCTCC